>NZ_CALAYQ010000086.1:0-9007 GCF_937894855.1 uncultured Zoogloea sp. | reverse complement strand
CAGCCTGGTAGCGCACTTGCATGGGGTGCAAGGGGTCGCGAGTTCGAATCCCGCCGCCCCGACCAAAGAATCAAGCAAAAAAGGTCAGTCTTCGGACTGGCCTTTTTGCTTTGTGCCGCCGATCTCCCCTCCTCCCGTCCAAACCTGCTTCAACGCCGCCGAACTTCGATTCGACCTCGCCGAAGTATCTTCGGCTCCGCCGGACGACGTTCGGCGCTGGCAAGCACACTTCGCCCCGCAGAGGACGTTGTTTGGTGACGCCAAACACACTTCGCCGCCGCCAAACTGCGTTCGTCGCGAGCGAGATTGAGTTTGGTGAAGAATATCGACGTTCGACAGCGCCAAACTGACTTCAGCGGCGAAAAAACAACCTTCCGCCGCGCAGAATCCTTGTTTTTACGGTGGATGAGCTGCATCTCGGCCGTTTTTTGTACCTCTCCCGTGCAGGCCACGCTTTGCCCGTGACCATCTGCCCGAAGCGCGTTACCCTTGCTCCTCGCTTCCCGCAGATCACCCCCAACCATGCCCCCACCGGCACCCCGCCGCCGCGCCATCGACATCGTCCGTGACGAACTGCGCCAGCTTGTCACCATCAAGCCCAGCGACCGGCCGTGGCAGATGCCCTTTGCCGCAGCGCTGGCCAACGGGCTGCCGCTCTTTGTGGGCGCGTTTTTCGGACATCTGGAGTACGGGCTGATCTCATCCCTGGGCGGGCTGGTGTTCCTGTACCTGCCGGAAACCCCCATGGCCCACCGCATGGTGTCGCTGATGGCCACTGCTTTCGGAATGATCGCCTGCTACGCCCTGGGGGTGATGAGCCACGTCTTGCCGGCGGTGATGACGCCGGTGCTCACCTTCATCGCCATATTGGTGACGATGGTGTGCCGCTTCTATCGGGTGGGCGTGCCGGGCAGCCTGTTCTTCATCATGGCCGCGGCGATCGGCGCCTATTCGCCGGGCGACATCCTGCAGATTCCCCAGAAGGTCGGACTGATCGCCATGGGCAGCCTTCTGGCCTGCCTGATCGCCTTCTTCTACAGCCTGTTCATCCTCAGCCGGCGCGCACCAAAGCCGGTCGAGCCGATCCCGCCCGCCACCTTCGATTTCGTGGTCTTCGATTCGCTGGTGATCGGCCTGGCGGTGGGCTTGTCCCTCGCCCTCGCCCAACTGCTGCAGATGGAAAACGCCTACTGGGTGCCGATCAGCTGTCTTGCGGTGATCCAGGGGATGTCGCTCCGGGCGGTGTGGGAGAAGCAGCTCCAACGCCTGCTGGGCACCGCCATCGGGCTGGTGCTGTCGTGGGCGCTGCTGTCGCTCCCGCTGGAGAAGTGGAGCATCGCGGTGACGATCACCCTGCTGGCCTTCATCATCGAGACCGCAGTGGTGCGCCACTACGGCTTTGCGGCGATCTTCATCACCCCGCTCACCCTGCTGCTGGCCGAAGCCGGCAACCTGGGCCAGCTCGATCCGGGCACGCTGGTGCAGGCACGCTTCCTCGATACGCTGCTGGGCTGTGCGGTCGGGCTCGCCGGGGGCGTGTGCCTGCACGACCCACGCGTCCGGAGCGCCATCGGCAGGCCCATCCGGCGCCTGCTGGGCGTCGGGCGCGAGCCGCAGTGAGGTCTCACGGGCCAATCCCCTTGGCCAGCGCGCACCGCTGAACCGGCCCGCAACGGCGCCCGGTCCAATCGGCGGACAAGTTCTGACGCTCCCGCAAGCTTGCCGAAAGGTTTTCTTCAAAGGCGTGTAAGGCGCACCCAGCAGAATCTCGTGTTGCAGTCTGATAAAGCAGGGCAACACCGCCACGAACGCCCATTCCCCACGAGAAACACCGAGTCATGACCCGGATCAACATACTGACGTATCACCGCGTCGGAGATTTTCCTCAGCGCATGCCCAGCCACCGCGGCCAGTATTGCCACGTGACGCGATTCGAATCGCAGATGCAAATGCTGAGCCGCGCCGGTTACGCGGTGATCAGCCTTGACGAAGCGGCCGCGAGCCTGCGCGGCGAGACCGTGCTGCCGCCGCGCCCGGTCGTGCTCACCTTCGACGATGGCTACGTGGATTTCCTCGAATACGCGGCCCCGATCCTCGACCGGCACGGCTACCCCGCCGTCGTCTATGCCGTTGCCGGGATGCTGGGCGAGACGTCGCAATGGGTCGCGCCCGAGGGTTTGACACCGGCCCCGCTGATGACGGCCGCGCAGCTCCGGGAGGCGCAATCCATGGGCTTCACCATTGGCTCCCACACCCTCAGCCACCCCAGGCTCGCCAGCCTCAAGACCCAGGCGGTCGTCGAGGAAGTGTCGATCAGCAAGCGGATGCTCGAGGACGTGCTGGGCACCCGCGTCGACCACTTCTGCTATCCCTACGGCAGCCACGACATCCGTGCCGTCGAAGCAGCCGCCGATGCGGGCTACGTCACGGGCACGACCTGCCTGCGGGCCATTGCCACGCCCGAGGACGACCTGCTCTCCCTGCCCCGCAAACCCGTGTCGCAAGGCAACACCGCGTTCGGCGTGCTGTGGAAGCTCCTCACCAAGAACACGCCCCGGTCGGCACCGATCCGGCGCGGCAAGCACCCGGAAACGACGCTTCAGGATCGCCGGATTGGCGAACACGGGATGGGGCCGTCAAGCGCTGGCGCCTAAGCCCGGCTGAGGCCGGGCGCAGCATCGCCCGCGCCCCAGCCAGCCCCCCTCCAGCGCTATCCTCCCCTGCATCCCGGCGACGTTTCCGCCCCGCCCATGCGACAATCGCGGCCGAAACCGACACCACCGGCCAGCGCCCGATCTTCACCCGCCGCCAGCCCCCATCAACCGGGCTTCCATGACGGTCGATCCGCGCAACACACCGTGCCCCCGCTGGCCCGGATGGTCGTCGAGAACAAGGGCTTTCCCAGGTACAGGCAGCACGGCCACCCGCGCATGCAGACGGCTCATGGCGTCATTTTCTGACCACGCCGCAGCCCACCGCACACCCCGCCAGGGCCGCCGCACCACCGACACAGTTTCGTAAGCAGGATCAACGGCTTGAGCAAGAAAACCGAGAAAATTCAGGGCCTCACGGACGACGAGATAAGCAGTCACACCCCGATGATGCAGCAGTACCTTCGCATTAAAAGGGACCACCCGGACACGCTGCTCTTCTACCGGATGGGTGACTTCTACGAGCTGTTCTTCGAGGACGCCGAGAAGGCCGCACGGCTGATGGACATCACCCTCACCACGCGGGGGGCGTCCGCCGGGCAGCCGATCAAGATGGCGGGGGTGCCGCACCACGCGGTCGAGCAATACCTCGCACGACTCGTCAAGCTGGGCGAATCCGTGGTGATCGCCGAGCAGGTGGGCGACCCGGGCGGCGCCACCAAGGGGCCGATGGAGCGCGCGGTGTCGCGCATCGTCACGCCAGGCACGCTCACCGATGCCGCGCTGCTCGACGACAAGGCCGACGCGCCGCTGCTGGCGGTCAATCTGCATCGCGGCGTGCTGGGCCTCGCGTGGCTCAACCTCGCCAACGGTGATTTCCGGGTGCTCGAATGCGATGCGCCCCAGCTCGCCGCCCAGTTCGAGCGCCTGCGCCCGGCCGAGGTGCTGATCCCCGACGGCCTGCGCCTGCCACTGCTGGATCAGCTCGCCCCCAGCCTGCGCCGGCTGGCCGACTGGCAGTTCGACGCCGAAACCGCCCGCCGCCTGCTCACCGCTCATTTTGGCACCCGCGATCTGGCCGGCTTTGGCGCCGACGAGATGCCGGTGGCCCTGGCCGCTGCGGCTGCGCTCTTCGACTACGCCCGCGCCACCCAGCGCCAGGCCCTGGCCCACATCACCGCGCTCACCGCCGAGCGCGATTCGGCCTACCTGCGCCTCGACGCCGCCACCCGGCGCAACCTGGAGCTCACCGAAACCCTGCGGGGCGAGGCCGCGCCCACCCTGCTGTCGCTCCTCGACACCTGCGCCACCAGCATGGGCTCGCGCTGGCTGCGCCACGCGCTGCACCACCCGCTGCGCGACCGCAGCATCGCCGCCCATCGCCATGCAGCAGTGGCCGAGCTGGGCGAAGGCCCGGCCGAGATCACCCGTCGCGTGCTGCGCGGCGTGTCGGACGTGGAGCGGATCACCGCCCGCGTGGCCCTGCGCAGCGCCCGTCCGCGGGATCTTTCGGCCCTGCGCGACAGCCTTGGTCGCCTCGCCGAACTCCGCGCCGCCCTCGGCACGCCCCAGGCGCCGCTGCTCCAGCGGATGATGGAAGAGCTCGCCACGCCAGAGACCGCGCTCGACCTGCTCGTCGCCGCCATCGCGCCCGAGCCGTCCACGGTGCTGCGCGACGGCGGCGTGATCGCCGAAGGCTTCGACGCCGATCTCGACGAGCTGCGCGGCATCCAGACCAACTGCGGCGCTTTCCTGCTTGAACTCGAAGCCCGCGAGCGCGAACGCACCGGCGTGCCCAACCTCAAGGTCGAGTTCAACCGTGTTCACGGCTTCTACATCGAGATCTCCGCCACCAACGCCGCGAAGATCGAACTGCCCGACGACTACCGCCGCCGCCAGACGCTCAAGAACGCCGAGCGCTTCATCACGCCCGAGCTGAAAGCCTTCGAGGACAAGGCGCTGTCCGCCCAGGAGCGCGCCCTCGCCCGCGAGAAGCTGCTCTACGAAGAGGTGCTCGACAAGCTCGCTGCTGACATCCCGCGCTTCCAGCGCATCGCCCGGGCCTGCGCGGTGCTGGACGGCCTCTCGGCCTTTGCCGAGGCCGCCGCCCGCTACGGCTACGCCCAGCCGCAGTTCTCGGACCAGCCCGGCATCGAGATTGTCGCCGGCCGTCACCCGGTGGTCGAACGGCAGGTGGAAAACTTCATCGCCAACGACTGCCGGCTCGATCCCACACGACGGATGCTGCTCATCACCGGCCCCAACATGGGCGGTAAATCCACCACCATGCGGCAGGTCGCGCTCATCGTGCTACTCGCCCATGTGGGTTGCTTCGTGCCGGCAAGCGCCGC
This sequence comes from uncultured Zoogloea sp., assembly GCF_937894855.1. NCBI lineage: Bacteria > Pseudomonadati > Pseudomonadota > Betaproteobacteria > Rhodocyclales > Zoogloeaceae > Zoogloea > uncultured Zoogloea sp. The sequence continues at coordinate 4,005 of NZ_CALAYQ010000086.1, read as the reverse complement.
GCGCATCGGGCCGGTGGACGCCATCTTCACCCGCATCGGCGCGTCGGACGATCTGGCCTCGGGCCGCTCTACCTTCATGGTCGAGATGACCGAGGCAGCCAGCATCCTCCACGGTGCCACCGACCAGAGCCTGGTGCTGATGGACGAGATCGGCCGCGGCACGTCGACCTTCGACGGCGTAGCGCTGGCCGTTTCGATCGCCCGCCACCTGCTCGAGAAGAACCGCTGCTGGACGCTGTTCGCCACCCACTACTTCGAGCTCACCCGCCTCGCCCAGGATTACCCCGAGTGCGCCAACGTGCATCTGGATGCGGTCGAGCACAACCACGGCATCGTCTTCCTGCACGCGCTGGAAGAAGGCCCGGCCAGCCAGAGCTACGGGATCGAAGTGGCGGCCCTCGCCGGCATCCCCGGCACCGTGGTGCGTGACGCCAAGCGCCGCCTGCGGGCGCTGGAAAACCGCGAGATCAGCGGCGGCCCCCAGGCCGACCTGTTCGCCAGCCTGCCGCCCGACGAGCCCGAGACCATGTCGCACCCGGTGCTCGGCGCCCTGGCCGACATCGACCCCGACGCCCTCACCCCGCGGGAAGCCCTCGAAGCCCTTTACGAACTCAAGCGCCTGGGCGCCGGATGATGCGCCCTGCCCTGCTCCGCCGCCTGCTCGCCGGCTTCGCCCTGACCCTTGCGGGCAGCACGGCGCTGGCCGCTGAGGGCTTCGCCTTCGGCCTCTTCGGCGACACGCCTTACAACGGCTTCGAGCGCCGCCACCTGCCCGATCTCATCGCCCAGATGGACGCCGAGCCGCTGGCCTTCGTGGCCCACGTGGGCGACATCAAGGCCAGCAGCGAGCGCTGCGACGACACGCTGTACGCGGCCCGGCTGGCGGATTTCCAGGCCAGCTACCACCCCTTCGTGTTCGTGCCCGGCGACAACGAATGGACCGACTGCAACCGGCGCGCCGCCGGCGGCTACGATGCGGTCGAGCGCCTGGCCCGGCTGCGCCAGCTTTTCTTTGCCGATCCGCGCAAAAGCCTCGGCCAGAGCCCGATGCCCGTCGAGAGCCAGGCGGATGATCCGGCCTTTGGCAAATGGATCGAGCACCAGCGCTGGCAGAAGGGGCCCGTGCTATTCGCCACCCTCAACGTGCCGGGCAGCGACAACAACCTGGGCCGCGCGGCGGGCCCGTCGGAGGAGTTCATCCAGCGCTCGGCGGCCGTCAAGGCCTGGGTGGCGGATGCCTTCCGGCTGGCGCGGGAAAAGAAGCTCGAAGGCGTGGTGCTGATCCAGCAGGGCAACCCGGATCTGGAGGATTTCAGCGCCGGCCGGCCCAACCGGGCCTATCGGCAGCTGCTGGATCAGCTCCTCACCGAGACCCGCAGCTTTGCCGGTGAAGTGCTGTTCGTCCACGGCGACACCCACGTGCACCGCATCAACCAGCCCCTGGCCGATCCGGCCAGCGGCGCGCTGGTGGAGAACTTCACCCGCGTGGAAACCTTCGGCTCACCCTTCATGGGCTGGGTGAAGGTGGACGTGACGCCGGGATCGAAGCCGCTGTTCCGCTTCGACTCCCGGCACTATTCGCCGGGCGCGGGGAATTGAGACTATTGCTGGACGGGGCGCAGCCGGGCCTGGACGCGCTCCAGCGCCCGCCGCACGCCTTCAGCCGCCGCCTCGACGCCGTCGATGGCCGCCGCTTCCTGCACCACGTGGTAGTGCAGCACCAGCAGGCCGCGCATCTTGTCCCAGGCGAGCTGGTTGGTGACATTGCACAGGCTGGTGTCGCCCCGCAGCACGGCCTCGGCCACACCGGGCTCCAGCAGATGCACATCGCACAACTGGGCCAGCCGGGCGATCTCCAGGTCGATGGATTCCAGCTCGTGATTGAAGTTTTCGAAGGTGCTCATGTTCCGTTTCCTTGAATCGCGCCACCGCAAGACCGGCGCCGTCGCTGCGTTGCAGCATACACCCGATCGACCATGAATCACGACATCGACATCGACATCAGCGAGGAAGGCGGCGTCCGCTACCTGCACTTTGGCTCCGACTGGGTTCAGGGCGCGATGCGCATCCGCAAGCCGGATGCTCTCGAGCTCGACTACACCCGCGAGATGATGGCCGGCCTGCTGCTGCGCGATGCGCCGTGGCCAGCCCGGGTGCTGCTGATCGGCCTCGGCGCCGGTTCGCTCGCCAAGTTCGTCCACCGCCACCTGCCCCAGGCGCAGGTCACGGTGGTGGAGATCCTGCCCGAGGTGCACGCTGTGGCGAGCCAGTTCTTCCGCCTGCCTGACGAGGACGAGCGGCTGCGCGTGGTGATCGGCGACGGCGCCGCCTTCGTGGCCGAGGACGAAACCCAGTGGGATCTGATCGCGGTGGATGGCTTCGACAGCAAGGCCAGCGCCGGCGCGCTGTCCGGCCAGCCGTTCTACGAAGCCTGCCGCGCCCGGCTGTCGGACCAGGGGCTGCTGTCGGTCAATCTGTTTGGCCAGCTGCGGGGCTTCAAGACCCAGCTCCAGCGCATCCGCAAGGCCTTTGGCGGCCGGGTACTGGCGCTGCCGGAGGTGGACAGCGGCAACGTGGTGGCCTTTGCGACCACCGGCGCAGCGGTTGAACTGAGCCTCGCCACCCTGCGGGAGCGGGCCAAGGCGCTGAAGGACGCGACGGGCCTCGATCTGGCGCCGACGATCCGCCGGATGGAGAAATCCGGAGACTTCCCAGACAAGACCGTCCGGCTCTGATTCAGCCCTGGCAGGCCGCGGCCCGCTTCGCCAGCACCGCCCGCGCCACCTTTGATGCCGGCGGGCGGCCCAGGCGTTCGCTGATCCAGCCTGCCGTATCCACCAGCGCGTCGAGATCAATGCCGGTGTGGATGCCGAGGCCGTTCATCAGATACACCACGTCCTCCGTCGCCACGTTGCCCGAGGCGCCCGCCGCGTAGGGGCAGCCACCGAGGCCCGCCACCGCCGCGTCGAACACCGCCACGCCCGCTTCGAGCGACGCGTAGATGTTGGCCACCGCCTGCCCGTAGGTGTCGTGGTAGTGGCCGGCGAGCTTTTCGACCGGCACCTTGCGGGCCACCACGTCCAGCATCTGCCGCGTCTTGCCCGGGGTGCCCACGCCGATGGTGTCGCCGAGGCTCACCTCGTAGCAGCCCATCTGGTAGAGCGTGGCGGCGACATCGGCGACGGCCTGGGGATCGACTTCGCCCTCATACGGGCAGCCCAGCACGCACGATACATAGCCGCGCACCTTCACCCCGTCCGCCTGGGCTGCGGCCATCACCGGCTCGAAGCGCTTGAGGGAATCGGCGATGCTGCAGTTGATGTTCTTGCGGCTGAAGGATTCGGACGCGGCGCCGAACACCGCCACTTCCGTCGCCCCCACTGCCAGCGCCGCCTCGAAGCCCTGCAGGTTGGGGGTGAGCACCGGGTAATCGACGCCCGGCAGGCGCTGGATGCGGCGCATCACCTCGGCGTTGTCGCCCATCTGGGGCACCCACTTGGGCGACACGAAGGACGTGGCTTCGATGGCGGGCAGGCCGGCGGCGCCCAGACGGGCGATCAGCTCGACCTTGGTTTCGGTGCTGACCACCTGCTTTTCGTTCTGCAGGCCGTCGCGGGGGCCCATCTCGACGAGGCGGACATGGGTGGGGAGGGTCATGGTGGGTGCTCCGTCTCAGGCGGTCGCGGCTTCCTGGAGGCCGAGGGTCTGCTTCATCTTCTCGCGGATCTGGAACTTCTGGATCTTGCCGGTCACCGTCATCGGGAAGCTGTCCACAAAGCTGATGTAGCGCGGGATCTTGTAGTGGGCGATCTGGCCCTGGCAGAAGGCGCGCACTTCGTCTTCGGTCAGCCGCTGGCCGTCGCGCACGATGATCCAGGCGCACAGCTCCTCGCCGTATTTCTTGTCGGGCACGCCCACCACCTGCACGTCGAGCACCTTGGGGTGGCGATAGAGGAATTCCTCGATCTCCCGCGGGTAGATGTTCTCGCCGCCGCGGATCACCAT
>NZ_CALAYQ010000085.1:0-8227 GCF_937894855.1 uncultured Zoogloea sp. | reverse complement strand
GGCGACCCGGCTTCACCGGTCATTCGCTGCGCGAATGACTCCCCTGCGCTGCTCGCAACAGGCGGCCGGCGCAGAACTCGCCCTTCGGGCTCAGACAGCTGCGCCGGAAAGCCCCGCCCGTTGCTGCGCTGCTCGGCGGCTCAGACGGGCTTTCATCGGGCACCGAGCCTTGCTGATGGAGCGGGGGACGGTTTCGAGTGTGGGGTGTTAAGTCGTCCTTCGAGAGACTTCCTTGCTGCTGCGCTGCTCGGCGGTTCAGACGGGCTTTTTGGAATCACCGAGCCTTTGCTGAAACGGTTGTCGGGATTCAACCCCGGTTGGGTTTCTTGCCGGTTGCCGAGAGCCTCTCGCGCGTTTAACGGCAACGATGGCACCCGTAGAGGCGCGGTGCCCGGTAAAAGCCCGTTCCAGACCGCCGAGCAGCACAGCAACGGGCGGGGCCTTCCGGCGCGGCTGTCTGAGCCGGCTCAGCCGGCGAGTTCCGCGCCGGCCGCCTGTTGCGAGCAGCGCAGGGAAGTCGTCCGCGCAAGCGGACGACCGGTCTGGCCGGGTCGCCTTCTTTGCCTACTTTCTTGGCGACGCAAGAAAGTAGGGCGCCCGCCGGGGCGGAAGCGGGGTTTCGCGGAGCATTGCTCCGCGCCGCTGGAGCCGGCCGGGTGTGCAAACCCGGCCGTGGAACGCGTCCCGGCCAATCCCTGCTCGGCCAGGTATCACAGACAAACGTCAGCCGGCAGCCGTCGACCACCCGAGGCCAATCCCTGCCAACCGAAGGCACTCCCTGTAGGTCGGACTTCAGTCCGACATCCGTCGTGGGGGATGGCGCGGTGTGTCGGACTGAAGTCCGACCTACAGTTTGACCTACAGGTCAGCGGGCCGACCCGCCGGGGGGCAACAATGGGGACCACCCCATGAACCTCTCCCGCCTTTTCATCTTCCGCCCCGTCGCCACCACGCTGCTCACGCTGGCCATTGCGCTGGCGGGCTTGATCGCCTTCCGGCTGCTGCCCGTGGCGCCGCTGCCGCAGGTGGAATACCCCACCATCTCCGTCTCTGCCAGCCTGCCCGGGGCGAGTCCGGAGGTGATGGCGTCCACCGTGGCCGGGCCGCTGGAGCGGATCTTCGGGCAGATCGCCGGGGTGACGGAGATGACGTCCACCAGCACCCTTGGCTCCACCCGGGTGACGCTGCAGTTCGACCTCTCCCGCAGCATCGACGGCGCCGCCCGCGAGGTGCAGGCCGCCATCAACGCCGCGCGCAGCCAGCTGCCCACCAGCCTGCCCAGCAACCCCACCTATCGCAAGGTGAACCCGGCCGACACGCCGATCATCATCCTGGCGCTCACCTCGGCCACCATGTCCCAAGGGCAGCTCTACGATGCGGCGTCCACCGTGCTGGCCCAGCGCCTCGCTCAGGTGGATGGCGTCGGGCAGGTGAGCATCGGTGGCAGCTCGCTGCCGGCGGTGCGCGTCGAGCTCGACCCGGACCGCCTCGCTGCCAACGGGATCAACCTGGACGACGTGCGCACGGCCATCGTCGGTGCCAACGCCAACCGGCCCAAGGGCGTGCTGGAGGACGAGGCCCACGCCTGGCAGGTGGGCGCCAACGACCAGGCCCGCACCGCCGACGACTACAAACCCCTCATCGTGTCGTGGAAGAACGGCGCCGCGGTGCGCCTTGCCGACGTGGCGCGGGTGCGCGACGGGGTCGAGAACGACCGCAACTACGGCTACGCCAACGGCCGCCCGGCGGTGCTCTTGATGATCAACCGCCAGCCCGGCGCCAACATCATCGAGACGGTGGATCGGGTCAATGAGCTGCTGCCGCGCCTGTCGGCCAGCATCTCGCCGGCCATCGACCTCACCGTGGTGATGGACCGCACGCCCACCATCCGCGGCTCGCTGAAGGAGGTGGAGCGCACCCTGGCGATCTCGGTGGCGCTGGTGGTGATGGTGGTCTTCCTCTTCCTGCGCAGCGCCCGCGCCACGGTGATCCCCAGCGTGGTGGTGCCGGTGTCGCTGATCGGCACCTTCGCGGTGATGTACCTGGCCGGCTACAGCCTCGACAACCTTTCGCTGATGGCGCTCACCATCGCCACCGGCTTCGTGGTGGACGACGCCATCGTGGTGCTGGAGAACATCGCCCGCCACGTGGACGAGGGCATGTCGCCGCGTCGGGCGGCGCTCAAGGGTGCGCGGGAGATCGGCTTCACGGTGGTGTCCATGAGCCTGTCGCTGATCGCCGCCTTCATCCCCATCCTTGCCATGGGCGGGCTGGTGGGGCGGCTGTTCCGGGAGTTCGCGGTGACGCTGTCGGCGGCGATCCTGGTGTCGATGGTGGTGTCGCTCACCGCTACGCCGATGATGTGCGCCCGGCTGCTGCGCGCGCGCCCGGCCGAGGACGCGCCCCGCAGCCGTTTCGACAGGCTCGCCGGCGGCGTGCTCGACACGCTGGTGGCCGGCTACCGGCGCACTCTGGGCTGGGCGCTGGATCACCGCTGGCCGGTGCTGCTGGTGCTGGCGGCCACCATCGGCTTCAACGTGCATCTGTACAACACCATTCCCAAGGGCTTCTTCCCGCAACAGGACACCGGCCGCCTGCGGGGCTTCGTCGAGGCCGACCAGGCGATCTCCTTCCAGGCCATGAAGGCCAAGATGGACAGCTTCCTCACCATCGTCGGTGCCGATCCGGCGGTGGATACGGTCACCGGCTTCACCGGTGGCAGCCAGCGCAACTACGGGTCGATGTTCATCTCCCTCAAGCCCATCGGCGAGCGCAAGGAGTCGGCCGACGCGGTGGTGGGCCGGCTGCGCAAGAAGCTCGCCAAGGTGCCCGGCGCCAACCTGTACCTGAGCCCGGTGCAGGACATCCGGATCGGCGGGCGCTCCAGCAACTCGGCCTATCAATTCACCCTGCAATCCGACAGCCTCGACGAACTGCGCATCTGGGAGCCGCGCATCCGCAACGCCATGAGCCGGCTCGACGAGATCGTGGATGTGTCCACAGACCAGCAGGACGCCGGCCCCCAGACCAGCGTGGTCATCGACCGGGACGCCGTCGCCCGCCAGGGGCTGACCATGCGCGCCGTCACCACGGCGCTCAACAACGCCTACGGCCAGCGTCAGGTGTCCACCATCTACAACCCGCTCAACCAGTACCGGGTGGTGATGGAGGCCATGCCGAGCTACCTGCAGGGGCCGGATTCCCTCGCCCGGCTCACGCTGGTGTCGCCCACCGGCGGGCTGGTGCCCCTGTCGGCCATCGCCCGCTTCGAGACCACGCTGGCGCCCCTGTCGGTCAATCACCAGGGCGGCTCGGCGGCCTCGACGATCAGCTTCTCGCTGCCCGAGGGCGGCTCCATCGGCACCGCCACAGCGGCGATCAACGACGCGCTGGCCAGGATCGGCGTTCCGGTGGGCATCCGCACCAGCTTCGAGGGCTCGGCCGGCGCCTTCCAGAAATCCATGAGCACCCAGCCGCTGCTGATCCTTGCCGCCCTCGTCACCATCTACATCGTGCTGGGCATCCTGTACGAGAGCCTGATCCACCCGATCACCATCCTCTCCACGCTACCCTCGGCCGGCGTGGGCGCGCTGCTGGCGCTGTTGGCGGTGGACATGGAGTTCAGTCTCATCGCGATGATCGGGGTGATCCTGCTCATCGGCATCGTCAAGAAGAACGCCATCATGATGATCGACGTGGCCATCGAGCTTATGCGCCGCGAAGGCGCCAGCGCCCGCGACGCCATCCACCGGGCCTGCGTGCTGCGCTTCCGGCCGATCCTGATGACCACCCTGGCCGCGCTGTTCGGGGCGATCCCGCTGGCCATCGGCGCGGGCGATGGCGCCGAGCTGCGTCAGCCGCTGGGCATCGCCATCGTCGGCGGCCTGATCCTCAGCCAGATCCTCACGCTATACACCACGCCGGTGGTGTTCGTGGCGCTGAGCCGGTTTGCCCGGGGAACGAAAAAATACGAAACCGACGCCGTGGCACAGCCCGCGCTGGATGGAGCACGCTGAACATGAAACACCTGGTTGTCGAATGTCCCCCCAGCCCCGGCAGGTCAACCTGTAGGTCGGACTTCAGTCCGACATGCGCGGGTCGATCAGGCGGTGTTGTCGGACTGAAGTCCGACCTACAGGTCAACCTACAGAAGGCGCTGGCTATCGCTGCTACGCTGTGCCTGTCGGCCTGCACCATCGGCCCCGACTATGTCCGCCCGACCGTCGACACCCCCGCCGCCTTCAAGGAAGCCGGCGACTGGAAGCCCGCCACGCCCCAGAGCCCGGCCAGCGGCGACACCTGGTGGACCGCCTTCGGCGATCCGGTGCTCGATGCGCTGCAGGCCCAGGTGGAGGTCTCCAATCAGAACCTGCGCGCGTTTGAGGCCCAGTTCCGCCAGGCCCAGGCGCTGGCCGATGCCGCCCGGGCGAGCTGGTTCCCGACCATCAACGCCACCGCCGGCGCGACCCGCTCGGCCACCTCGGCGGCCACCGACGCCGCCGGCAGCGCGCCGCCCCGCAACAGCTTCAACCTTGGCGCCACCGCCAGCTGGGAGGCCGACGTGTGGGGCCGCATCGCCCGCAACGTCGAGGCCGCCGACCTGCGCGCCACCGCCAGCGAGGCCGACCTCGCCGCCGCGCGCCTGTCGGCCCACGCCAGCCTCGCCCAGAGCTACTTCCAGCTACGCGCGGCGGACCGCCAGAAGCAGCTCCTCGATGCGGCGGTGGTGGCCTACGAGCGCTCCCTCAAGCTCACCCAGAACCGCTACGCCGCCGGCGTGGCGGGCAAGGCCGACGTGGCCCAGGCCGAAAGCACGCTCCGCAGCGCCCGCGCCTCGGCGCTGGACGCGGCCCTGTCGCGCAGCCAGTTTGAACACGCCATCGCGGTGCTGGTGGGCAAGGCCCCGGCGGATTTCGCCATCGCCCAGGTGGATGGCCCGCTGCCCACGGCCATCGTGCCAGTCACGCTGCCTTCGACCCTGCTGGAGCGCCGCCCCGACATCGCCGCGGCCGAACGCCGCGTCGCTGCCGCCAATGCCGCCATCGGCGCCGCCCAGGCCGCGCGTTTTCCGGTGCTGGGCCTCACCGCGTCGGCGGGCTTCCGCCGCTCCGACATCGCCGATCTCATCACCGCGCCCAGCCGATATTGGTCCCTCGGCCCCACGCTGGCCGCGACGATCTTCGACGCCGGCGCCAAGAAGGCCGCCGTCGGTCAGGCCCAGGCCAGCTGGGAACAGGCCGTCGCCACCTACCGCCAGACCGTGCTGGTGGCCTTCCAGGAGGTCGAGGACAACCTCGCCGCCGCCCGCTACCTGGAAGCCGCTGCAGTTGAACAGGCTGCCGCCGTGGCCGCCGCCGCCGAAGCCGAGACCATCGCCGAGAACCAGTACCGCGCCGGCACCGTGAGCTATCTCAACGTCGTCACCGCCCAGGCCACCCATCTCGCCGCCCGCCGCACCGCCAACGACCTCGCCGCCCGTCGCCTGGTGGCCGCGGTGCTGCTGGCGAAGAACGCGGGGGGCGGGGTGGCGGCTTCGGCTGGGCGTTAAGGGGCAAGGCTTCGCGAGGTTTCAGGTGTCGCTGCTTGAAGCCCCCCGCAATGCCTCCTTCAACAGCCAAGCCACGTCGTCCATCAGGATCAGGTTCCGCTGCAGGGGAACCTGGTAGTGGTAGCGGTTTTGCTCCCTGGCCAGCACAAAGGCAAGCTCCAGCCTGTCCAGGGATGCCTGAACAGCCTCCGCGCCGGGGTGGTGACCGTGGCCGTCCAGAAGCTTGAGCAGATCGGTTAGGGTGAAGCGATCAAGGCCGATGCTGGCGTAAACCGTTATTTGGTCTTGCCGCGATTCGGCCTTTACGCCGCTCAGGTCGTTCCATCCCAGCATGGCGGTGCGTATCGCGTTGCCATTCAGGGCGTTGTCGAGATGGGCGGCCCGGATCACCCTTTCGGTATTCGCCAGATCGCGCAAGGCCGCGTCGCAGGCAATGCTGATGAGGTTCGCCCGCCGGCCGGTTTCCGTGATCAGTCGCTCGACAAGCGCTTCGGATTCCCACGAGATTCCCACCCGCGCCATCGGCTCGGTGGCCAATTTGCGGCAGGCATCTTGTTCCAGTTCTCCCACGGTCAGCACGGTGCCGAAGTTCTTGAGCGGAGACTGGTAATCCAGGGCGGCCTGCCGGTACAGGGCCCAGAAGCCGGCCAGAATGAAGTGGGCCTGCCCGGTTTCGCTCAAGGCACGCAGTTTCTGCAGGGTTGCATAGCCGTTCTTCCGCTCTGCCTCAACAAAGCCATCGGCTTCGTCGATGAGCAGCAGGGTGTGTTCGGCTCGGCGGCCCAGATCGTCCAGCACATCGTCCAGCGTGGCATCGGCGGGCAGGCCAAGGGCCTCGACGATGGCGCGCAGGCCGTCCTCGCTGCTGAGGGTGAGGTAATGGCAGCGGCCCTCGGGTTTGTTCGCGCACAGGCGCTCGACCTGTTTCAATAGGCTGGATTTGCCCACTTGCCGGCCGCCCACCACCAGATAGTTGGCCGGCTCCCGGCCGACGATCTGGGCGAGCAGCGCGCCGCGCCCGAAGAACAGGCTCTGCTTGTGCACGCCGGCCCCCGTCTGATAGGGCGAAATCTGCGTAACCGGAACGTGGGCGGCAATCAACCGGGCCAGCGCGTCCATCGGGTCGGTGGCCAGCAGCATGGCGGTCAAGGCCTTGCCCTCCGGGGCCACCAGCAAGCCGCCCCGTTGCTGGGCCAGCCGGTGGAATGCCTGACGCTGCTCTGGCGAGCTGCCGACGATCAGCGTGACCTCGCTCGGCGTGCCCAGCCGGTTGAGCACGTCGGCGGCGGCGCTGTCGGCGTCCGGCGCGCAGATGCGCAGGCGCGGCAGATTGAGGGGGAAATCATCGCCCAGCTCGATCTCCCACAGGGGCTGCGCTGACTTGACGGCCCTGGCCGTCAGTTGCAGGCGTTCGGTCAGGGCGGCGACACGGGCTTCCGGCGCGGCGTTGCTTGCCCGGTCGGCAATGGCCAGCCAGCTTTCGTGGGCCTGGTTGGCCTGCAGGATTGGGCCGAGCTTGCCGGCCCGCGCCAGCGCCTTGCCGGCGCCGGCCAGTTCGCCGGGGTCGAGTTCCGTCAGCGCCGTCGGCGCCGCCGTCAGCCGGAGCACCAGCGGATGGCGAAAGACCCACTGATAGCCGATGCCAAGCAGCAGCAGGCTGAACCCCGCGCCATAAAGCAGCCACGGAATGCCCGGCGGGCTCACCGCCACATCCGCGAAAGCCCAGTCATACAGCGGGAAGCTCCCGCTCTTTTCGTCCCCCAGGCTCATCCCGGCCAGGCGCGCCTTGAGGGCCTGGGGTTTGGCGTCGGGGGAGAGGCCAAAGCTCAGGCTGCGCACCTGCCCGGTCGGCAGGCCGTCGGGCGGTAGCTCGGCCGGGGCCACGTCCCCCAGCCCGTCGCCAGCAAGGCGGAACACGGCCTTGGCGAGCGGCGCGCCGGTGTTCTCCAGATTGACCACGATGGCCTGGGTGTCCCCGGTCTTGAGCCAGCGCGCATCCTGAACCCGCAGCGTAGGAGCCTGGATGTTGACCGGCACGCTGGGCAGGACTATCGGCGGGCCATAGGCCTGGTGGAGGGCCAGGGCGATCTGGCGCATCTGTGGCCCTGGATTGGTATTGTCGGCGTGGAGGTGGAGCTGCCCTTCCAGCACGGCCTCCTGCCCTGGGTCCAGAAACGGCAGGGTGTCTGGCGCCAGGCGCCAGCCGTGCCGATCGGCGCCGGCTGCCGGCGTCAGGCTCAGCAAGAAGGCCCGGCCGGTGCCCGTGTTCCTTACCCTCACCGCCAGCCGCAGCACACTGCCGGCAAGGCCGTCGATCGGCGTGGTCGAATCGACGTGGATCGACAGCGCTTGCGCGTCGCCGGCTGGCGTCAGCGGTACAAGCTGCTTGTTCGCATCCTGCAGCTTGATCAGGCGGCCGTCGTCCAGCCGCCAGCAGGGCTGGGCGGCGGTCCGGCAGCTTACCCAGGTGCCGTGGTCGCTTGCCACCAGGATGCCCGCCTCCTGGTGGGTGGCAGCATCCCACAGGCGGACGGAGCCGTCGGTGGATGCGGAAGCGAGGGTCTTGCCATCCGGGCTGAAGGCGACGCTCCCGACGGGGCCCTGATGCCCTTCGAGCCGAGCGCGCTCCCGTCCGGTGGTGGCATCCCACAGGCGGAGGGAGTTGTCTTCGGAAGCTGA
>NZ_CALAYQ010000084.1:0-3513 GCF_937894855.1 uncultured Zoogloea sp. | reverse complement strand
ACGAATACGCTATTTGGGCTGCCCGGGGGAGATGGGGTGGCCGGACGCTTACAGATGTTTGCCGACTTCCACTTCACCCGGGTGTTCAGCATCGACGGCGGTTACCCGGCGCTGGAGATGGCCTTCGCCGCGACCGAGGCATGAGCATGGATGCCGTGGCCGCCTGGGTGGCTGCCCATCCCCTCACGCCCAGCGACGTGGATTGCGCCACCACGGTGATGCTCAAGATCCTCGACGGCAAATGCAAGATGAGCGAGACCGACAAGCTGGTGATGGCCGCCCTCTACGACGCCGTGAAGCATCGCCCCGGCCAGCGCTTTGGCGACGAGCTGCACGCGCTCATCGCCCAGGCCCGAGCCCCCGGCGGCGACGCGCTGCGGGATCTCATCTACGAAAAACGCGTGCTCGCCGAAACCACGCTGTCGCGCCCTGTGATGAAGGCCTTCAAGGCCATGATCCGGGCCGAAGGCCTGTTCGCCGGGCTTGAAGAAGAAGAGGACGTCGACGCATGAAGCTGCAGATCGAACAGGCCCACATCGAAGCCATGATGGCCGCCTTCCCCCGGCTCGACCCGGTGCGCGAGCAACTCCGCTTCGGGCATCGGGTGGAGATCCCCTTCCACACCCTCGAAGCGCCCGAGCTCGATCTGCTCGAAACCCTCTACCGCGCCGGCGACGCCGAGGACCGCGCCAAGGCCGCGCAGATCGCCACCCTGCGCCACGCGCTGGCCGGCGGCGGGCGGCGCTTCGAGCCCGAAGAGCTGGAGATGGCCGTGCCCGCCATCGCCCGCTACCTGGCCGAAGACGCCAGCCGCGGGTGGGTGTTCTCGGCCGGCATCAACGGCAAGCCGCTGGCCTACGTGGTCACGCGGCTGGACTTCACCCCGCCTTCTGAAGAAGAGAGCGGCAAGATCTTCGTGGAGCTCAAGGCCAACTCCCGCGCCCGCCTTGCGGCCACCACCCTGCGCATCACCGGGCCGGACATCGCCGGGCGCACCATCGCCGAAGTCTTCGCCGCCAAGGGCTACGTGAAGGAAACCCCGGCGCTCCTCGCCAGCTACGACGAGATGGCCGCCCGCTACTTCGACTGGCGCGGGCAGTACGGCGCGCAGTTCTCCGGCACCGGCGTGGGCTGGTTTGCCGAGAACCCCACCGCCACACACCGGGACACCGATTACTCCCGCAAGGACCAGATCATCCTTTCATCCACCGGATCGCCCGCGCGGCTGGTGAACGACGAGAGCATCCTCGGCGAGCGGGTGCTGGCGCTGGATGCCACCGGCGACATCCTCGCCAAGTTCGTCCGCCGGGTGATGCGCGGCGCGCGCCTGTCGGGCAAGGAAGAAGCCGAGGTGGAAGACGCCCAGGCCAGCATCGGCAAGGGCCTGTTCACCGAACTGCCGGTGCATTTCTACATCCTGATGTTCCACCTCGATCTGCACCACTACGTGTGGGTGCATGTGGAAGACATGCAGCCCTACGCCTACCAGCCCGAGCTGAAGGACAAGCTGGTGCTGCCCCCCGAGCAGACCGACCTCATCGACATCCTCACCGCCGAGATGGACGTGCTGATGGACGACATCGTGGCCGGCAAGAGCGGCGGCACCACCGTGCTGTGCGCCGGCCCCCCGGGCGTGGGCAAGACGCTCACCGCCGAGGTGTATTCCGAGATCATCCGCCGGCCGCTCTACCGCGTGCACTCCGGCCAACTCGGCCTCAACGTGGCCGCGATGGAAACCGTGCTCAAGGACGTCCTCACCCGCGCCCAGCGCTGGGGCGCCGTGATGCTCATCGACGAAGCCGACGTCTACATCAAGCGCCGCGACGACAACATCACCATGAACGCCGTCGTCGGCGTCTTTCTGCGCGTGCTCGAATACTTCAATGGCCTGCTCTTCCTCACCACCAACCGCGTGGACGACATCGACGAAGCCATCGTCTCCCGCTGCATCGCCCTCATCCGCTTCCACCCGCCGAGCCGAGAAGACCGCCGCAAGATCTGGGGCGTGATGGCGGAACAGTTCGGGCTACAGATCGCGCCGGAACTGCTGGAGCGGCTACCGGACATCTTCCCGCAGGCATCGGGGCGCGACATCAAGGGGCTGGCGAAACTGGTGGGGAAATACTGCAGCCAGAAGGGAGTTGAGGCGGAGGAGGGAGTGTTTAGAAGGTGTGCGGTGTTCAGGGCGATGGAGGTGGGGTAGGCCAGGCGTAAAGGGCAATTGCCGGCACGCGCTGGACAGAGGAGAGTGAGGGATGTACATTTTTACGTACAACTGCCGGAGCCAACACATGGACGCCATTTCTTACTCTGCCGCCCGCGCCAACCTCGCCACCACGATGGACCGCGTGTGCAACGACCACGAACCCCTCATCATCACCCGCGGCGGCCAGCAGTCGGTAGTGATGCTCTCGCTGGAAGACTTCAAGGCCCTTGAAGAAACCGCCTACCTGCTGCGCAGCCCCGCAAACGCAAGACGCCTGCTGGCCGCAACCGAGCAACTTAACGCCGGGCAAGGAAGCGAACGAAAGCTGGCCGAATGAGACTGATCTTTGCTGACGCCGCCTGGGAGGATTACCTCTTCTGGCAGCAGCAGGACAAGCGCATGGTGGAGCGCATCAACAAGCTCATCAAGGAAACCCAGCGCGAACCCTTCTCCGGCATCGGCAAGCCCGAGCCCTTGAAACACGCGCTGGCCGGCTACTGGTCCCGGCGGATCACCGACGAGCACCGGATGGTTTACAAAGTGGATGGGGATGCGCTGCTGATTGCGCAGTTGAGGTATCACTACTGAGGGCGTCGTCAGGGTGAGGGTTCGCAAGAGGGGGGTTAAGTTGGAAGCATTGCCCCCAAGCCTACCTCGCCCCCTTCAAGGGCGTCCTGCAAGCGGATGCCTACGCGGGGTTCGACGCGCTCTTCGAGGGCGGGGCGATCGTCGAGGCGGCCTGCTGGGCCCACGTGCGCAGGAAGTTCTACGACATCCAGCGCGCGAGCGCCTCGCCGCTGGCCGCCGAGGCGCTGACCCGGATCCAGGCGCTGTATGCCATCGAAGCCCGCGCGCGCGGCAAGCCGCCCGCCGAGCGGGCGCAGCTGCGCCGGCAGGAGGCCGCCCCGCGCCTGGCGGACATGCATGACTGGCTCGTGGCGCAGCGCAAACGCGTGTCGCGCAAATCGGACCTGATGCAGGCCATCGGCTACGCGCTCAATCAATGGCCGGCCTTGATCCGCTACAGCACGAACGGCCATCTCGAGATCGACAACAATGCCGCTGAACGCGCACTGCGGGCGGTCGCCGTGGGGAGGAAGAACTTTCGCTTCGCAGGATCGGATGCCGGCGGCGAGCGGGCGGCCGCGATGTACAGCCTGATCGGCACCGCCACGCTGAGCGGGCTCGACCCGGAGGCTTACCTGCGCGACGTGCTCACGCGGATCGCCGAACACCCGATCAACCGGATCGACTGTAGTGGTCAAGTATTTTCGGACACCCCGATAGGGTGTTTTGCTGCCATGTCC
>NZ_CALAYQ010000083.1:0-5596 GCF_937894855.1 uncultured Zoogloea sp. | reverse complement strand
GGCGCGCTGTTGGTGTGCAGGGTGCTGAACACCAGGTGGCCGGTGAGCGAGGCTTCGAGGCCGATCGACACGGTTTCCTTGTCGCGCATTTCGCCGACCATGATCACGTCCGGATCAGCCCGCAGGAAGGAGCGCATCACGGTGGGGAAATCCAGCCCGGCCTTGCGGTTGACCTGCACCTGGCGCAGGCCCTTCTGGGTGATTTCGACCGGATCCTCGGCGGTCCAGATCTTGGTGTCCGGGGTGTTGATCGAACCCAGGATGGAGTGCAGCGTGGTCGTCTTGCCCGAGCCGGTCGGGCCGCACACGAAGAAGATGCCGTAGGGCTTGGCGATGGTCTGCTTGAGGCGCTGGAAGTTGTTCTCGAGCAGCCCAAGCTGCTCGAGGGGCAGCGGCTCGCTGTTGGCGAGCAGACGCATCACCACGTCTTCCATGCCGCCGGTGGTGGGCACCGTGGCAACCCGCAGCTCGATGTCCAGCGGGCCGAAGCGGCGGAACTTGATCTTCCCATCCTGGGGCTTGCGCCGCTCCGAGATGTCGAGATCGCACATGATCTTGATGCGGGTGACGATCGGGCTGCGGTAGCTGGACGGCACTTCGATGTAGGGCACCAGCGAGCCGTCCTTGCGGAAGCGGATCTGGGTCTTCTCCTTGCCGGGGCGCGGTTCGATGTGGATGTCGGAGGCGCCCTGCCGGTGGGCGTCGATGATGATCCGATTGACCAGCTTGACGAGCTCGTTGTCGGCGGCAGCGGAGACATCTTCGGCCGTCGAGATGCCGTCACCGTCGTCGTCGTAGAGATCGGACAGCAGCTCGGTGACCGACGAGTCATCGTTGGAGGCGCCGAAGAACTGCTCGACGGTCTGGAGGAACTCGACGTGGGTGGTGACCAGATAGACCGGATGCGCCTTGGGGAAGACGTTCTGCACCATCCGCGAGGCAATGGCCTGCTCGGGGTCGGTGACGAGGATCAACATGCCTTCGGGGCTTTCCTCGAGGGGCACCCACTGGGCCTGCTGGATGTAATCGCGCTTCAGGTTGCGCAGCAGATCGAGCGGCTTGACCCGGTCCGGCCGAAAAGGCTCGTAGGGCACGCCGAAGAAACGCGAGATCGCACCGCCGATGTCCGCCGGCTTGAGGTGATAGTCGGCAATCAGCAGCTCTTCAAGGAGCACGCCGCGCTCGCGGGCGGCGCTGGTGGCGGCCTCAAGCTCGGCGGCGGTGAGCTTGGCGTCATTCACCAGCCCCTCGTACTTCGACTTGGGCTGGATCAGGGAATGGCGGCGCTGGGCGAAGGCGATCGCCAGCGTCTGCCCGAGGCCCTGAATGCCCTCCTCGGCAATCGCCGAAAACACCTCGCTGTTACGACTGTTGATGAGCTGGATGACCCCCAGCACCTCGCCGTCGTCCGGGTTGGCGATGGGCGCCACGAGCATCTGGTGGCAGCGGTAGCCGGTGCGCTCATCCACCTCGCGGCGGAACTCCATCCGCGCGGAGATCTTCTTCAGCTCCCGCTCGTCGTAGGCGTCGTGGATGTTGAGCATCTGGCCGGTGAGGGCCACGTAGCCCGCCACGCTGTTCTCGGCGATGGGCAGGCGGATGGTGCGGATGCTGTGCAGGCCGGTCTTGACCCGCGACGAGATGGTCGTCCGGCTTTCGTCGACCACGTAGATCGTCAGCCGGTCGGCGGCGAACAACGCGCAGATGTCGGCCGACAGCTCGAAGATGATCTCGTCGATGTTCTCCGTTGCGTGCACGCGGTTGGTCACCGCCTGCAGGCCCTTGAAAAAGGCCAGCCGGCTTGCGACGTCGCCCGCGATGCCGCGCGGGGCAGGTGTGCTGCTAGTGGATTTCGTCATATCTGGAAACACGAACCGATCGAGGTTGCCGCCCATGCGTGGATGCCGGTACTACGGCGCACAGGCGCGTCAACTTTAGCCCGAATGAATGGCTAGATGATGAACTCGAGTCCGTTGTAGAGCGCCTTTGGCTGAAAACGCCCGCGATAGTTGCCGATCTCGTCGACGGTGATCTGGGCCCGGCTAGGCTTGAGGTGCGTGATCCACACCTCCGGCGAAACCTTGATCCGGTCGAGGAACAGCGCCAGCAGACTCGGGCACAGGTGCCGCGAGGCAATGGCCAGATCGTGGAGGGCGTCGGGAAACGCCGTCTCGACCAGCAGGTAGCGCAGATCGGGAATGTCGTTGATGGCGGCGATCAGCGGCTCGGAATACGTGGTGTCGCCCGAGAACACCAGACTGCCGGTATCGCAGGACACCTGATAGGCCACCGCCGGTACCGTGTGCAGCGCCGGCAGCGCGGTCATCCTGCGGCCGCCGCCGATGTTGGCGCTCTCGCCAATGTGCATTTCCTGAAATCGCAGGAACGGGTTGCCCCGATCGGGAATCGACGAGAAATCGGGCCAGATCAGCCAGTTGAAGATGTGCGAACGCAGGATGCGGAGGGTTTCGGGCGAGCCATGCACGACGATCGGCATCGAACGGGCTTCGCCCACCGTATCGACCAGCAGCGGGATCATCGCGATGTGATCCAGGTGCGCATGGGTGACGAAGACGTGGTCAATGCGCAGCAACTCGTCGAACTCGAGATCACCGACCCCGGTTCCCGCATCGATGAGGACGTCGTCGTCCACGAGCAGGGCCGTCGTGCGCTGATCGCGCCCGCCGATACCGCCACTGCACCCCAGAACCCGCACCTTCATCTTATTCTCGTGGAACTCCGCAAGTGCGGTTGTTGGTCTGCCAAATGCAACCGACACGAATCGGATGCCAGCGCATCAGAATACGATTCCGTCAGGACAGCGGCCGCCAGAAAAATCACGTTCGTCCCTCGTGCAGCTTACTGGGACGTCGCCTGCGAGAAAAACTCCATCTTCACGCCAGCGATTTCGATGATGTCGTGGTCGCTCAGGCGATGGGCCTGGGCATCCAGGGAGCGCCCATTGACCACAGGAAACACCGTGCCTTCGACGTGGGTGATGAAGTAGCCATGGGGCCGCCGGGTGATCACCGCCACCTGCAGCCCGGGCTTGCCGAGCGTGGTGAGCGACTTGGAAAGCTCGAGCGTGCGGCCCGCATGGGCGCCGCTGAGGATCTGGATCATGCCGAGGGCTGCCACCGGCGGCGGGGCCGAAGCGCCCGTCGATGTGACGATCGCCGCGGCTTCCGCGCCCGACAGGCCGCTGTCGGTTTCGACCGCAACCTGGGCGAAGGACATGGCTTCGTCCTGCTCGGACGGCGAACCACCGCCATCGGACAGATACTTGAGGCGATACTTCCCCAGTTCGATCACATCATTGTTCTTCAGAACATGCTTCTTGACCGGCTGACCGTTCACGTAGGTGCCGTTCGTGCTGTTCATGTCCTCGAGGAAGGCATCGTTCAGGATGGTCACGATCGCAGCGTGGTCGCCACTGATCGCCAGATTGTCGATCTGGATATCGTTGTGCGGCTTGCGACCAATGGTGGTGCGCTCCTTCTCGAGCACCATCTCCTTCAGCACCAGACCATCCATGCTCAATATCAACCTGGGCATCACTCTTCCTATCTCAATCCAGCTTAATCAAGCTCGGCTCCGAGCCGTCCCGACTCGCACGACGACACAATGACAGCCGATATATTATCCATCCCGCCCCGATCGTTTGCCAGATCAACCAGATGCGCTGCAGCCAGCTGGGGGTTCCCCCCCAGCGCGCCGAGCACGTGGGCAATATCGGCATCGGGAAGCATCTCTGTAAGCCCATCCGAGCAAAGAAGATAGACGTCGCCCGGCAAAAGCGTGGAAATTGTCACATCCGGGACCACATTCGCCGAGACGCCCACCGCCCGGGTAAGCAGCCCCTTCAAGCCGATCGGGGCGCTTGACTCGGATTCAATCATGCCCGCCTCCCACTGCTCCCGCAACACGCTGTGGTCACGGGTGAGGCAGGTCAGCACATCGCC
Organism: uncultured Zoogloea sp.; assembly: GCF_937894855.1. NCBI lineage: Bacteria > Pseudomonadati > Pseudomonadota > Betaproteobacteria > Rhodocyclales > Zoogloeaceae > Zoogloea > uncultured Zoogloea sp. The sequence goes on along the minus strand of NZ_CALAYQ010000083.1, from coordinate 1,634 downwards.
ACGCAGGCGATAGAGCCGGGAATCGCCCACATTGCAGGCGACCAGCATCCCGTCGCGACGGAAGCACCCGGCAACGAGGGTCGTGCCCATTCCGCGGAGGGCCGGATCACCCGAGGCGGCCGAGAACACGGCGCGATTGGCATCGGCCACGGCCACCAGCAGATCCCGCTCCACGACCGGTTCGTCACCACACGCAGCGATCCGCTCGACCCACGCATCGACCGCGAGCCGCGCCGCAACACCGCCGCCCGCATGGCCGCCCATGCCATCGGCCAGGGCGACAATGCCCCGATGCTCGTCACAGAAGACGTAGTCTTCGTTGCGTGCGCGGACCTGCCCGACATGGGACTCGAGGGCCATCCGCCATTGAGGACTCGAATCGCTCATCGCGGCGACGCCGGCGGAAAGACGCCCGCCAGGAGAAAGTGTTCAGGAAACCGGCACATCGCGTCGATTACGTGATCGGAATAATGAAGGGGCGCTCGGATTCTAGCGCCACCGGCACGGTGCGCGAGAACGCAGGACAAAATAAAAACCGCGCCCGGGCGGTGAAGCCTCGGGCGCGGTTCTTGTAACGCACAGGCCGGGTTACAGCATGGCCTTCAGCAGCTTGCCCATCTCGGACGGGTTGCGCGTCACCTTGAAGCCGCACTCTTCCATGATGGCGAGCTTGGCATCAGCGGTGTCGGCGCCGCCGGAGATCAGTGCGCCAGCATGGCCCATGCGCTTGCCCGCGGGGGCAGTCACACCGGCGATGAAGCCGACGATCGGCTTCTTCATGTTGGCCTTGCACCACATGGCGGCTTCAGCTTCGTCCGGACCGCCGATTTCGCCAATCATGATGACGGCGTCGGTGTCGGGATCGTCGTTGAACATGCGCATCACGTCGATGTGCTTCAGACCGTTGATCGGGTCACCACCGATACCGACGGCGGAAGACTGGCCCAGACCGATTTCGGTCAGCTGGGCAACAGCTTCGTAGGTCAGGGTGCCGGAGCGGGAAACCACGCCGATGCGACCCTTGCGGTGGATGTGGCCCGGCATGATGCCGATCTTGATTTCATCGGGGGTGATGAGACCCGGGCAGTTCGGACCCAGCAGCAGGGTCTTCTTGCCGCCGGCGGCTTCCTTGGCCTTCATCTTGTTACGCACTTCCAGCATGTCCCGGACGGGGATGCCTTCGGTGATGCAGATGGCCAGGTCGAGGTCGGCTTCAACGGCTTCCCAGATGGCGGCAGCGGCGCCAGCGGGCGGCACGTAGATCACGGAGACGGTGGCACCGGTTTCAGCGGCAGCTTCCTTGACGGAACCGTAGATGGGCACGTCGAGGATCTTCTCGCCAGCCTTCTTCGGGTTCACGCCGGCGACGAAGCAGTTCTTGCCGTTCGCGTACTCGATGCACTTCTCGGTATGGAACTGACCGGTCTTGCCGGTGATGCCCTGGGTGATGACCTTGGTGTCTTTGTTGATCAGAATGGACATTCGGAATCTCCTTACTTGACCGCGTCGACGATCTTCTGGGCCGCTTCGGCCATGGTGTCGGCAGCGATGATCGGGAGACCCGAATCACGCAGGATCTGCTTGCCGATGTCTTCGTTGGTGCCCTTCATGCGGACGACCAGCGGAACCGACAG
>NZ_CALAYQ010000082.1:0-75464 GCF_937894855.1 uncultured Zoogloea sp. | reverse complement strand
ACAAGGCGGGCGACGAAGTGTGGTTCTCGGTGTGGAGCGCCAAGAACAAGGAATCGGCCATCGTGGTCGTGGATGACAAGACCCTGCAGCTCAAGACCGTCATCAAGGATCCGCGCATCGTCACGCCGACCGGCCACTTCAACCTGCATAACACCCAGCACGACGTTTACTGATCGTCGCTGAGCGCCGCCGGCCCGGTTCTCCCGGCCGGCGGCTTTCCGCCAAGAAGGAGAGTGAAATGAAATACTCGCTGATTCTCGCCGCCCTGCTCGGCACCCTTGCCAGCGGCAGCGCCCTCGCCGGCGACCCGGCCGCGGCCGCCCAGAAGGCCGGCTGCATGGCCTGCCACGCCATGGACAAGAAGCTCGTCGGCCCGGCCTTCAAGGACGTGGCCGCCAAGTACAAGGGCCAGGGCGACGCCGTCGCAAAACTCACCGACAAGGTCCGCAAGGGCGGCGCCGGCGTGTGGGGTCCGATCCCCATGCCGCCCAACCCCGCGGAAAAGATCAGCGACGGCGACCTGAAGGACGTCGTGGGCTGGATTCTGAAGGGCTGACCTGCGCCCGGCAGGACGAAAGGCGGAGCCGAGGCTCCGCCTTTGTCGTTTTCAGCCTTCGTCGGCGATCCACCTCAACCGCCCGTGGGCAGCCTCGCCCAGCCGCGCCTTCAGGGCGTCGGCAGCCGTTTCAGGCAGACTGAAGCGGAAGCTCACCTCGTCGGCATGGACCACCTCCGCCACCTCGGCGCCAGCCTGCTCCAGCTCGCGACGCAGCAGCCCTTCCAGCGCATAGGGCACCGCACAGGCAAGCGTCCGCTGGCGCACGATCGCAACCTTGGCGGCCATCAGCAGGGCCTGGGCCACCGCGTCGGTGTAAGCCCGCACCAGCCCGCCGGCGCCCAGCTTCACCCCGCCGTAGTAGCGCACCACCGTCGCCAGCACGCCGTCCAGATCCTGGTGGCGCAGCACGTCGAGCATCGGCCGCCCCGCCGTGCCGCCCGGCTCGCCGTCATCCACCGCCGCCGACTGACCTCCCGCCAGCAGCGCCCAGCACACGTGGGCCGAACCCGGATGCGCAGCGCGCAGCTCGGCCACCCGACGCTGGGCCGCGGCCCGGTCGGCCATCGGCTCGACGCAGCCGATGAAGCGGCTTTTCTTGATCAGGATTTCGCTGTGGGCAGGCGCGGCAAGGGTCTGGGACATGGGCCGGAAGGTCGGTCGGGCGGACTCCGAAGGATAACGAAATTCGCCCCAGCCACCCGCGCCGGCCCACTTGATGCCCATCAATGACCCTGCTGGCCGGTCGACCTACTGTGGCGGCGTTACCTGAAGGAGTGTCCGATGGACCGTCCGCTGCTGATCCATGTGGCCGTGCTGCTGGGCCTCACCGCCCTGGCGGTGAGCACCGCCCAGTCCGCCGAACCGCCCCAGCCCGACCCGGCCCGCCAGCAGGCGCTGGTGCATCTGGTGCGCCAGGACTGCGGCTCGTGCCACGGCATGCGCCTCGCCGGCGGCCTCGGCCCGGCCCTCACCCCGGCGCGGCTGGCCGACTGGCCGGACGACTCCCTCGTCGCCACCATCCTCCACGGCCGCCCCGGAACCGCCATGCCCGGCTGGCAGCGCTTCGTGACCGAAGCCGAAGCCGGCTGGATCGTCGCCCGCCTCAAGCAAGGCTTCCCGCCCCTGGACTGATCATGCGCGCCCTCAAGCAACTCACCGCAGCCCTCCTCGCCAGCCTGGCCCTTGCCGGCTGCAGCAGCCTGCCCGCCGACGCCGTGCGCGGCACCGGCGACCTGGGCGTCGTCATCGAACGCGCCGCCGGCCGCGTGAAGGTGGTCGAGCACAGCCACGACAGCATCCTCGGCACCGTCGAGGGCCTCGGCGACCTCTCCCACGCCCACGTGGCCTTCTCGCGGGACGCCCGCTACGCCTACGTGTTCGGCCGAGACGGCGGGCTCACCAAGGTCGATCTGCTCGCCCGGCGCATCGACCGGCGGGTGATCCAGGCCGGCAATTCCATCGGCGGCTCGGTGTCGCAGGATGGCCGGCTGGTGGTCGCCCAGAACTACGAACCCGGCGGCATCAAGGCCTTCGACGCCGATACGCTGGAGCTCGTCGCCGACGTGCCCGCCGAATACGCCCCGGGCAAGTTCTCCCGCGTGGTGGGCCTGGCCGACATCTCCGGCCAGCGCTTCGTGTATGCCCTCTTCGACGCCGACGAGATCCGCGTCACCGACTTCTCCGATCCGAAGAAGCCCGTCACCACCCGCTACCCGGCCGGCCACCAGCCCTACGACGGCCTCGTCACCCCTGACGGCCGCTACTTCCTGGCCGGGCTGTTCGGCGAGGACGGCGTCTCGCTCCTCGACCTGTGGAAACCCGAGGCCGGCGCGAAGAAGATCCTCGCTGGCTATGGCCGCGGCGAAGAAAAGCTGCCGGTATTCAAGATGCCCCACCTGCGCGGCTGGTCCCTGGCCGCCGGCCAGGCCTGGCTGCCCGCCATCGGCCGCCACGAGGTGCTCGTCGCCGACGCCGCCAGCTGGAAGGAGACCGGCCGCGTGGCCGTGAAAGGTCAGCCGGTGTTCGTGATGGCGCGCCCCGACGGGCGCCAGGTGTGGGTCAACTTCGCCTTCCCGGACAACGAGTGGGTGCAGGTGATCGACACCGTCGAGAAGCGCGTGATCCACACCTTCAGCCCGGGCAAGGCCGTGCTGCACATGGAATTCACGCCCCGCGGCGACGAGGTGTGGCTGTCTGCCCGGGACAGCAACCGGGTCAGCGTGGTGGATACCGCCAGCTTCGCGGTGCGCCGCGAGCTTGCCGCCGACGCGCCCTCCGGCATCTTCTTCACCTCCCGCGCCCAGCGCATCGGGTTCTGAGATGAACACCACCGACCTCGAATTCCGCCTCCTCAACGACTTCCAGCGCGGCTTTCCGCTGGTGGCCGAGCCCTGGTCAGCCATCGGTGCCCAGCTCGGCTGCGCGGCATCCGACGTGCTCGCCCAGCTCGCCGCCCTGCGCAACGACGGCAAGATCAGCCGCGTCGGCCCGGTATTCGCCCCCAACCGCATCGGCGCCAGCACCCTCGCCGCGATGGCCGTGCCGACGGCCGACCTGCCTCGGGTGGCGGCCATCGTCAGCGCCTTTGCCGGCGTCAATCACAACTACCGGCGCGAGCACCGCTACAACCTGTGGTTCGTCGCCAACGCCGGCAGCGAAGCCGAGCTGGCCGACCTCTTGGGCACCATGGGCGCCGCCACCGGCTGCCCGCCCATCAGCCTGCCGCTGGTCGAGGAATACCACATCGACCTGGGCTTCGACCTCATCAGCGGCCGGCGTACCCGCCACGCCGTGGGCCTGCCCGCCGGACGGCGCGAACTCGGGGCCACCGAATGGCGCCTGATCCACGCCCTCCACGACGGCCTGCAGTGGCAGCCGCGCCCCTTCCGCGCGGTGGCCGACGCCGCCGGGATGAGCGAAGCCCGCGTGCTCGACACCCTCTCCGGCTGGCTCGGCGAAGGCCTGCTGCGGCGCTTCGGCGTGGTGGTGCGGCACCGCGAGCTGGGCTACCGGGCCAACGCCATGTGCGTGTGGGCCGCACCGGAAGCGGACGTGAGCCGCCTCGGCCACCTCCTCGCCGGGCAGGACGGCGTGAGCCTGTGCTACCGTCGCAAGAGCCCCGGGCCCGAATGGCCCTACACCCTGTTCTGCATGATCCACGGACACAGCCGCGACGCAGTGGAAGCCCGCCGCGACGAAATCGCCGAGACCGTCGGCCTCGCCGGCCTGCCCGCCGCGGTGCTCTTCTCCACTGACTGCTACAAGCAGTGCGGCGCCCGCTACCGCGGCCCCGACGCCGCCAGCCCACGCCACCTCAGCCAGCCCCTTCCGGGCCTCGCCGCATGAGCACGCCTGCCCGCCCCGCCCCCGCGGCCCTCGACGCGCTCGACCGGCGCATCATCAACGCCCTGCAGGGCGGCTTTCCGATCTCCGACGAGCCCTACCGGGAAGTCGCCAAATCCCTCGGCACCACCGAGGCCGAGCTCCTCGCCCGGCTCGAACGCCTGCTCGCCGACAAGGTGCTGACCCGCTTCGGCCCGATGTTCCAGATCGAACGCCTGGGCGGGCGCTTCGTGCTCGCCGCGCTGGCGGTGCCCGAAGACCGCTTCGCCGAGGTCACCGGGCTGGTCAATGCGCTGCCCGAGGTCGCCCACAACTACCGCCGCGAGCACCGCCTCAACATGTGGTTCGTGCTCGCCACCGAAACGCCCGACGGCATCGCCGACGCCACCCGGCGCATCGAGGCCGCCACCGGGCTGCCGGTCTTCGCCTTTCCCAAGCTGCGCGAATTCTTCGTGGACATGAGGCTCAAGGCATGACTTCCCCCCTTCCGCCCGACGACCTGGACCGTCGCCTCGTCATCGCCACCCAGGCCGGCCTGCCGCTGGTGCCGCGGCCCTACGACCTGCTCGCCGAACAGCTCGGCGTGAGCCCCGACGAGGTGAAGCGCCGCCTCGCCGCGATGCTCGACGCCGGCCGCATCCGCCGCATCGGCGCGGTGCCCAACCACTACGCCATCGGCTACACCGCCAATGGCATGTCGGTGTGGGACGTGGACGACGCCCGCATCGCCGAGCTCGGCGAAGCCATCGGCCGGCTGGATTTCGTCACCCACTGCTACGAACGCCCCCGCGCCCTGCCCGACTGGCCCTACAACCTGTTCGCGATGGTGCACGGCCGCGACCGCGCCACCGTGCTCGCCCACATCGACGAGATCGCCGCCCTCCTCGGCCCGGCCTGCCGCAGCCATGACGTGCTGTTCTCCAGCGCCATCCTCAAGAAGACCGGCCTGCGCATCGGCGGCGAAAGTTGACCTGGACCAAACAACCCGCATTCAGCCCTGGCGCGCTCCCTGGCGGCTGATACATTCAAATTGACTGGCCCGGACACCGGCCGGGCCGGTGGTTTCCGGTGCAGACCAGCCAACTACGAGAACAAGTCAGGGAGCGCAAGATGAACGCCCGCTTATGCCATGCGGCGATTGCCGTCGCCATCCTCACCGGTTGTGCGACTGCGCCGCAGAATCCCATCGCCCTTTCCGAAACCGCCGCCAGCGCTCAGGGTGGCCGCATCGGCGTTGCCATCGCACCGCTGCCTGCGCCGGATACCTATTTCCCCGGCGCCGACTGCCTGCTGTGCTACGCCACCGCCGCCGCCACCAACTCGGCCCTCACCACCCAGACCAAGACCCTCTCGGCCAGCGACGCCCTGCCCCTGCGCGAGGAGATCGCCGCCCTCCTGAAAAAGCGCGGCGCCGACGTGAAGGTGATCGACGGTGAAGTGAAGATCGACGCCCTGCCGGACTTCGCCAGCCAGGCGCCCAACGTCGCCCCGAAGGACTACCGCGGCCTCGGCCAGCAGCACCAGATCGATCACCTCGTGATGATCCGCGTCACCACGGTCGGCTTCACCCGCAACTACGCCAGCTACGTCCCGACCAGCGATCCGAAAGCCACCTTCAGCGGCGCGGGCTACATGATCGACATGAAGACCAACGCCTACGAGTGGTATCTGCCCGTGGCCGTCATCAAGAGCGCCGACAAGGTGTGGGACGAACCGCCGGCCTACCCCGGCCTCACCAACGCCTTTTACCAGGCCATCGAAATCGGGCGCGACCAGTTTCTGAAACCCTTTGCCAGCAACGGGGCCACCGCGAGCACCTCAAAATGACCCGGCGCCCATCCTGGCGAAGACGCTGGCTGGCCGCATTGACGCTGATGACGCTCGCCGGCAGCAGCCTCGCCGACGAGCCGCTGCCCCGCTGGTCGCTGCAACTGCCGGCCGACGCGCCCGTGCAGTTCATCGGTGTCGCCAGCCTCGACGAAGACGGCATGGCAGGCACGCCGATGATGTATCCCGCCCCGAACGCTGGCGGGCTCGTGGTCGCCATCCTCACCCACAGCCTGCTCGTCGATTCGGCCCGCAGGGCCCAGCGGGAGAAGCTGCTCGCCGCCGCCAACGCGGTGGTGGCGCCATACCGCGGCGTGCTCGACGGCTTCGGCCACCCGGAGCTGCGCCAGCGGGTGCACCGTCGAGCAAGTCCGATGGCCGCCGACGAGGGTGAACTGGTTGTCGAGAGCGCGCCGATGTTCGCCCTCACCCAGGACGAGAAGGCCATCGTGCTCGACAACCTCATCACCTTCCGGGGCACCCCCGCCGGGCCGCAGGGCGTCTATCAGGGCATCGTGCGGGTGGTCTCCGACCCGGCAAAGGGCACCGAGCCCCGCAGCGACTGGCTTGCCGGTGGCGGCGAGCGGCTGAAGGACGAATGCGCCCGGCTGGTGGCCGAATCCATCGAGATGGCGCTGCTCGACGCCAGGCCCGCCGGGGTGGTGGCGCCGGCACCACCCGCTCAGCGCACCGTGCGCTACGACGAAGGCGGCACTGAGCGGATGGAACGCGCGGTCATCGTTCGCCAGCACTGCGGCCGGCTGATCATCCGCAACCTGCGCGGGCACCTCATGTCGGTGCCCACCAAAAGCGCCACGGCCAGCTGCCCGCCCTGACGACAGCGACATCCGGATGACTTGAGCAGACATCAGACTTCAGGGACAGCCCGTCTTGCCGTAATTCCTGACTGGTGCGCAGGGGCAAGAAAGACGTTCGCCCCTTGCGTGCCTTGAGTTCAATGCACCCCCGCTTTCACCTGACTGCGCACCATGCCCATCCGTTTCGTCGTCGGCGCCTTTGTCGCCACCTGTCTGAGCCTGCTGGCGGGCCTCGCTGCGGCAGAAGGCAGCGCCCTCACCATCAGCACCAACAACACCCCCCTCGACCGCCAGGCGCTGGAGCACATTGCCCGCGAGGGCTTCCACCGCATCGGCGTGGACATCAAGGTGGTGAGCCTGCCCTCCGAACGCTCCCTCGTCGCCGCCAACCTGGGTGAGGTGGACGGCGAAGGGCTTCGCGTCGCCGGCCTGAGCGCCCAGTATCCCAACCTGGTGCAGGTGCCCGAACGCTTCGTGCGGATCAGCTTCGTCGCCTTCGCCAAGGACGCCACGATCCCCCTCGACAACGGGTGGGACAGCCTCAAGCCCTACCGGGTGGCCTTCATCAACGGCTGGAAGATGTTCGAGGCCAACGCCAGCGGCGCCCGGGTGGTGCACAAGGTGGACAAGCCCGACCAGATGTTCCGGATGCTCGACGACGGCCGCGTCGATCTGGTGCTGTACACCCGCGCCGACGGCATGCAGCTGGCCCGCAGCCTGGGCCTCACCAGCATCGCGCCCCTGTCGCCGCCCCTCAGGGACGTGGACATGTACCTCTACCTCCACAAGAAGCACCAGGCCCTGGTGCCGCGCCTCAGCCAGGCACTGCGCGACCTCAAGGCCGACGGCACCTACAACCGCATCCTGTCGGGCATCTACTAGGACCGGGGCATGACCCAACGTCACCCTGCCCTGCCCGAAGCCCCCGCCCACGACCGCCTCGGCCTCACCAGCCGGGTGGCCCGGCGCCTCATGCTGTGGGCGCTGCTGGTGGGCTGCATCGGAATGCTGGCGGTCTCTATCGGCGAATCCTTCTACGCCTACCGGCAGCGGATCGACCACATCGAAGTCCAGCTCGAATCCCTCGGCGAGTTCATCACCCCGTCCCTTGCCAAGAGCGCCTGGGCCTTCGACCGGGAACAGATCGAGCTGCAGATGGCCGGCATCACCGAGCTGGCGGATGTCTCCGCCGTGCGCCTCGACCTCAAGGGCCAGCCGCCCATGCGCTTTGGCGCCACCGCGCTCTCCAACGACCTCCACGAGCACACCCGCCCGGTGATCTACTTCGAGGACGGCCGCACCCACAACCTTGGCACCCTCACCCTCATCAAGGATCTGAGCGACGACCGGGCGGCGATGGCGCGGATCTGGGTGGCCACCGTCGTCGGCAACGCGCTGGTGATCCTGCTGGTCACCGCGGTGCTGGCGCTGATCTACCAGACCGTCGTCACCCGCCGGCTGGTGATCATCGCCCGCCGGGTGCGCGAGGTGACCGCCGACGACCTGCGCGACGCAGCCCGCGGCAAGCCCCTCGCCGCCCTGCTGCCGCCCGGCGTCAACCGCGACGAGGTGGACGAGCTGGCCGCCTCCATCGACGCGCTGCAGCTCACCGGCAGCCAGGCCCTGCTGGCCGCCGCCCGCAACGAGGCACGCTTTCGCGCGGTGATCGAGAGCATGACCGAAGGCATGCTCACCACCGACCGGGCCGGGCGCATCCTCTCGGCCAACGCCGCCGCCGAGGACATGCTGGGCTACGAGCGCGGCGAGCTCATCGGCGTGCCGACCGCCAGCCGGATCGGCATCGACAGCACCGAGCGGGACGCCCACCTGCCCGATCTGGGCGAACTCGTCGGCCGGGTTTCGGAAGTGCAGGCCCGCCGCAAGGACGGCCATCACTTCGCGGCAGAACTCTCGGTGTCGCGCATGACCGAGCCGGACGACATTCATTTCGTACTGATCCTGCGCAACCTCGCCGAGCGGCGCAAGGCCGAGATCGCCGAAGCCGCCAGCATCGCCAAGAGCGCCTTCCTGGCCAACATGAGCCACGAGATCCGCACCCCGATGAACGCCATCATCGGCATGGCTCACCTGCTGCGCCGCGACGGCGTGACCGCCCGCCAGGCCGAGCGCCTCGACAAGATCAACGTGGCCGGCCAGCACCTGCTGGAGGTCATCGACGCCATCCTCGACCTCTCCAAGATCGAAGCCGGCAAGTTCACCCTCGACGAGAGCGAGGTGAACATTGGCGCCATCATCGCCAACGTCTCGTCGATGCTCTACAGCCAGACCCAGGCCAAAAAGCTGCGCCTGCTGGTCGACGCCCAGGGCGTGCCCGAAGCGCTGGTGGGCGACCCCACCCGCCTGCAGCAGGCGCTGCTCAACTACGCCACCAACGCGGTCAAGTTCACCGACGCCGGCAGCATCACCCTGCGCGCTCTCCCGGTGGAGGACACGCCCGACAGCGTGCTGATGCGCTTCGAGGTGGAAGACACCGGCATCGGCCTCGCGCCGGAGGTGGCCGAGCGCCTGTTCTCCAACTTCGAGCAGGCCGACAACTCCACCACCCGCCGCTACGGCGGCACCGGGCTGGGGCTGGCGATCACCCGCCGCTTCGCCCAGCTGATGGGTGGCGACGCCGGCGTGGTCAGCGCCCCCGAATCGGGCAGCCGGTTCTGGTTCACCGCCCGCCTGCAGAAGGGCAGCGCGGCCACCAGCCCCCCCGACCGGGCCGCCGACTGCTCGGCCGAGGAAGCCCTGATCCGCGACTACCGGGGCCGGCGCATCCTCATCGTCGAGGACGAGGAAGTGAACCGGGAGGTGACCCTGTGCCTGCTCGAAGACCTGCAGCTCAAGGTCGATATCGCCGAGGACGGCCAGCAGGCCGTCGAGCTGGCCCGCCGCAACGCCTACGACCTGATCCTGATGGACATGCAGATGCCGGTGATGGACGGCCCCGGCGCCACCCGGGCGATCCGCGCGCTCCCCGGCGGCGCCCAGGTGCCCATCGTGGCCATGACCGCCAACGCCTTCGCCGAAGACAAGGCCCGCTGCTTCGAGGCCGGGATGAACGACTTCATCGCCAAGCCCGTCGACCCCGACCACCTCTTCGAAACCCTGCTCAAGTGGCTGTCCCGGAGCGGCCCGGCGCCAGGCTAGCCTTCCAGCCGCTTCACCAGCGTTAATACCGCCTGATGGGTGGGCGCCGGCAGGCCGTGGCGCGCCGCCAGCGCCAGCAGCACGCCGGTGATCGCGTCGATCTCGGTCTTCCGGCCGGCCAGCACGTCCTGCAGCATACTCGCCCGGTTGGCGCCGGTGGCGGTGGCGACGGCCTCGACCCGCGCCCGGGCGGCGGCTTCGTCAAGCAGCAGCCCTTCTGCCTTCAGCACCGGCCAGGCTTCGGCCACCAGCGCGTCCAGCAGCACCCGGTGGGGCGGCGCCAGCAGTTCGCCGTTGCGCACCCGGAAGATCGCCGCCAGGGGGTTGATCGCCACGTTGACCAGCAGCTTGGCGAGGCGCGCCGCGGCGATCTCCGGCTCGACCCGGGCACGCAGCCCGGCCGCGACAAGCAGCTCGGCCACCGGCTCGAAGCCCGGCGGCAGCAGGGTGTCGCCGGCGCCGGAGGGCTGCACCGTGCTGCCATCCCGAAACGCCCCTTCGGTGGTGATGCCCTGCCCCGCCAGCACGCCGGCGCAGGCTTCGCGCAGCACCTCATCCACCAGCCCGTTCTGCAGGGACACCACGCCCCGGGGCGCCATCGCCCGGGCGGCGAGCGCGGCGTCGCGGGTGCCGCAGGTCTTCACCAGCAGGATCACCCAGTCGGCGCCCGGGGCGTCGTCGGGGCCAAAGGCGTCCGGCACGAACCTCTCGCCGCCCACCGTCACGCCCTTCCGCAGTTCCTCTGCCCGTTCGCCGCTGCGGGCAATCACCGCCACCCGGCCGACCTTCGCCAGCCGGGCCGCGAAGTGCAGCCCCAGCGCCCCGGCGCCGACGATCGCCAGGGGATAGCGCACGGGCATCACTTCGCCGCCCCCGGGCTGATGCTGAGGGTGCCGCCCTGCTGCACCAGGCTGAAGTGGCGCAGCACGTTCATCCCCAACAGCGCGTGGTCGCCCAGCGCCGGCATCACCGCCACCTGGGCGTTGCGCACCTCGAAGCCGCCGAAGCGGATCGACGGCACCCGGGCCACGCAGCCCTCGGTGGTGCCGCTGGCGGTGTGGAAGGTCTCGCGGCGGCAGCAGCCGGGCTCGTCGGCGCGGCTGGTGTCGAAACCCACCGCCGGACATTCGCGGATACCCAGCTCGGCCCCCAGCCGGGCGGGGATCGACGTGAGGCTGGCACCGGTATCGACGATGAAACTCACCGGCCGCGACGCGACCTCGCCGGGCACCCGGTAGCCACCGCCGCTGCCCCGGCGCAGCTCCAGGCGATCGCCGGGGAGCACGCGCACCGCCGTGTCGCCCCGCTCCCGGTCAAGCCACAGGCTGGCGCCACCGGCGGCGAGGGCGAGCAGCACCGTCCAGAACAGCGCCGGGCCCAGCCAGCCGGATGGGCCGCCGCCGGAAGGCTGCCGCGGTGCATTGCCGGTATTCAGGCGGGCGCGCACCGAGGCCACCCGGGCGTCCTTCTCGGCGTTGCTGCGGCGGAAGCGTGCCGCCTGGGCGTCGCGGTCGTCGTCGGTCATGGATGTCTCGGCAGATTCGTCGGAACGGGGTTGGGCGGTCAGCCCGCCGGCCGCGGCGGAACGGGTTCGTCCGGCGGCGGAGTGGGCGGCGTCCAGTCGGGGGCCGGGGCCACCGGCACGGGCGGTGCCTCGGGCTCAGCCGGCGGCGTTTCCGGGCGGGGCGCGCGGCGGCTGCGGCGGGGTTCGGGGGGCGGCGCCTCGGGCTCGGCGCTGGCGAACAGCCCGGTCACCCAGTTCCAGCCGCGCCGGAAGAGGCCCGGCGTCTCCTTCGACACGAAGCGCGCCTTGCCATCCACCAGCCGGTTGCGCAGGGCGTAGTGGAAGGCGTCGCCCACGATCGGCAGCGCGCTCTTGGCCCCCTGGCCCCAGTAGTCGCTGCGCAGGGTGATCCGGTTGTCGTTGAAGCCCACCCACGCGCCGCCCACCAGCTGCGGATGCATCAGGATGAACCAGCCGTCGGTGTTGTCCTGGGTGGTGCCGGTCTTGCCGGCGAGGTCGGCAGAGAGCCCGAACTGGTTGCGGATCGCCACGCCGGTGCCCCGGTCCACCACGCCGCGCATCACGTCCAGCAGCGTCCACGCCGCGGCGGGGTCGAGGGCTTTTTCCGGCTCGGCCGGGGCGAACTCGGCCAGCACCTTGCCATCCTTGTCCTCGATGCGGGCCACGAAGATCTGCTCGCGATATTCGCCGCCGCTGGCGATGGTGGTGTAGGCGGCGACCATCTCGCGCAGCGTGACCGGGCTGGTGCCCAGGGCCAGGGACGGCACCGCCTCCAGCGAGCTCTGGCGCACGCCCATCGCGCGGGCGAGCTTCGCCACGCGATCCGCGCCCACCTGCTCCACCAGCTGGGCGGTGATGCGGTTGCGGGAATACACCAGCCCGTCCCGCAGCGTCATGGGTTTGCCGCTCGGGGGCGCCTCGTCGGTGGGCTGCCAGCGCTCACCGTTGGGGAGCGGGATGTCCACCGGCTGGTCGATCAGCGTGTCGTCCGGGCGCAGGCCCTTGTCGAAGGCCGCGCCATACACGAAGGGCTTGAAGGTGGAGCCGGGCTGGCGGCGGGCCTGCTGCACGTGATCGAAGGGGTCCTGCACGAAATCCCGGCTGCCCACCCAGGCGCGGATCTGCCCGCCCCGCGGGTCGATGGCGACGAAGCCCACCTGCACCCGGGTCTTGTCGCGGCGCAGGGCGTCGATGAAGGCCTTGTCGGCGGCGAGGCGGGCCTCGGACTCCTCCGGCGTCTGGCCGGCGGCCACGGCGGCGCGGAATTCCTTCGATTCGCGGATGAAGGCCGAGACGAGCTCGGGGCTGCCCGCCCAGCCCTTGCGCCCGGCCCAGGCCTGATCGGCCAGCCCCTGCAACTGGTTGCCGCGGCGGATCACCGCCTGGGTGGCCTGGGCCTGCAGGCGCGCGTCGATGGTGGTGCGCACCACCAGCCCGTCGGCGTAGATGTTGTAGTCGTTGCTGTCGGCCCAGCCGATCAGCCACTTGCGCACCTGCTGGGCAAAGTGGGGAGCCGGGCCGGGGGCTTCCAGCTGGCGCTCGAAGTCGATGCGCAGGGGCTTCTTCTGCAGGGATTCCAGCCGGTTTTCGTCGAGCTTGCCGCGCTTCACCATCTGGGCCAGCACGGTGTTGCGGCGGGCCACCGCGCGCTCGGGGTTGATCACCGGGTTGTAGTAGCTGTTGCCCTTGAGCATGCCCACCAGGGTGGCGGCCTCCAGCACGTCCAGCCTGCGGGCCGGCTTGTCGAAATAGGTGCGCGCCGCCATCTCGATGCCCCAGGCGTTGTAGAGGAAGGGCACCGTGTTGAGGTAGGTCTCGAGGATCTCGTCCTTCGAATACACGGCCTCGATCTTGAGCGCGGTGATCGCCTCCTTCAGCTTGCGGTTGATGGAGCGGGCGCGGCCCACTTCGTCCGGGAAGAGGTTGCGGGCGAGCTGCTGGGTCAGCGTCGAGCCGCCCTGCTTGTCGCCCGAGAAGGTGCGCAGCATCGCCCCGCCCAGGCGGTAGAAGTCGATGCCGTGGTGATCAAAAAAGCGGTGGTCCTCGGTGGCGATCAGCGCGGCCGTCACCTGCGGCGAGATGTCCGCCAGCCCCACCCATTCCCGGTTGGCCCACTTGAACACCGCCAGCTCCTTGCCATCCGCCGACAGCACCCGCGCCGGCTGCTCCACCTTGGCCTTGCGGATGTCGCCGATGCCC
Source organism: uncultured Zoogloea sp. (assembly GCF_937894855.1). Taxonomy (NCBI): domain Bacteria; kingdom Pseudomonadati; phylum Pseudomonadota; class Betaproteobacteria; order Rhodocyclales; family Zoogloeaceae; genus Zoogloea; species uncultured Zoogloea sp. The sequence goes on along the minus strand of NZ_CALAYQ010000082.1, from coordinate 62,038 downwards.
GGCGTGAAGGGGATCAGCACCAGCACCCACAGCACGAAAGCCAGCACCACGCCCAATGCCCCCCGCCACACCTCCCGCCCCGTAGGCCGGCGCAGGCGGGCCAGCAACAGGCGGAGACGGTCGAAGGTGCGCAGTAAGGCGGGCGGAAGCGACATCGGAGCGGACGGAAACGCGGGGGAAGGCGGGTTTTTAACACATCCGCGCGCCCTCTTCCGCCCCCACAGCCCTGCGGCAATCCTGCCAGCACCGAACGGCGCGGCAATCGGCGCCACCCCGAAGGGCACAACGGCGTGATTGGCCAGCGCTTCGGGCCCGCCCCCCAACCACCCTGATGCCGCCGCCAGCACGCACCGGATGCGCTGTGGAGCGGCGCTGACGGCACGCCCCCAAAGCCATCCAGAAGGCATTGAATTGGGATATCATCGCCCCCCGCAAATGACATGCCGCTAAGCCCGTGGTCATCGCCAGCGTTTTTCATCCACACCCAGGAGCCCTCTGATGAATCAAAACCTCGTATCCATCGAATTCAGCCCCGCCGAGCTCGACGCCATCGACGGCGCCCTGGCGGTGCTTGAAGCCAAGCTCGACCGGCTCATCGTGCTCAGCCCCGAGCAGCGCCACCAGGCCCTCAAGATGGGCGACAAATCCGAGGCTTTCTGCCGCCAGACCGAGATGGTGCTGCGCCAGAACCCCGGCATGGTGCCGGGCGATTTCTCGCTGGAAGAATACCGCCTCGATCTGGCGGCCCTCGACGCCCTGCGCCCGCGCCTGCAGCGCCTGCGCACCCTCACCGACCGCGCCGACGACACCGAGCTGGCCCTGGGCAGCGACATCATGAGCGCCGCCCTCGACGGCTACCGCTTCGCCAAGATCGCCGGCAAGGGCACCGCGCTGGATTCCCTCAAGGAAGCCATGCAGGTCCGCCTCTCCCGCAAGCCCCGCGACCCCGGCAAACCCGCGGCCTGATCGCCTCCCCGCGCCTGCGCCTCACCCACCGGCGGGGCCGCCACGGCGCCCCGGGGCAGGCGCACAACATCCCGCCGGCCCCGCTCCCGGACCGGCAGCACAATCCCCTGGCCCGGCCCGACCTTCCCCAAGCCCCGGCCGACCCGCTCAAAGCCCCAAACCTGGCACTCCGGGAATGGATGCCTCACTCCCAAAGCCCCAGGCGAGAGACTTTGGGACACCGATCCAGTGTCACCCGGATAGGGCACGTCACTCACAAAGCCCCAGTGTTTGGTCTTTTTGCCCCACGCGAGAGACAAAAAGACCGAGGTCGCCTATCCGGACGACACACCCCCTGTATCCCGAAATCCAAAACCTGGGACTTTTTGCCCGAAGCGAGGGACTCCAGGCATGACGCGCCTATCCGGGAGAGGGTCGCGAGTATCCCGGAGATAGTCGCGTGAGGCTCCGGGATAGGCGCCTGAGGCCTGGAGACGGGCACGAGACATAAAGCGCATCGCACGCGGGCAACGCCTCCGCCCACCCCGCACTCTCCCCCACCGCCCACCCTGTAGGTCGGACTTCAGTCCGACACCAACACCCATCCAAGCCATGCTGTCGGACTGAAGTCCGACCTACGGACGGAGCGCACGGACCGGTCACCAAAGCTGCCCCCGCAGTACAGCCCGCGGGCAGGCGCAGGGGAACGGCGGGGCAAACTACACCGCCAGCCCGCCGATCATTCACCCGTGTCGCCCGTGGCAATGCTTGAAGCGCTTGCCGGAGCCGCAGGGGCAGGGGGCGTTGCGGGCGGGGCGGTGGTGATTTGGGGGGGGAGGGTGCAGACGTTGCTGGAGCTGGGCGATCCAGTCGGCGGTTGCAAGAGTGTCCGGGTGGTTGGGGCCGAGCACGCGTTGCCGATCGGGCAGCAACACCTCAAACAGCGCCAGCGCCGTGCCCTTGTCGCCAGAGATGCCGGTCCAGGCAGCGATGTTGTGGCATGTACTGAGGGTATCAGGATGGTCGAGGCCTAGCAGCCGCTGCTGGTCGGGCAGCTGTGCCTTGAACAGCGTCAGCGCCTTGGCCGCATCGCCACACTCGCCGGTCCAGTGCGCGATGTTGTTACGCGTGATAAGCGTCTCCGGATGATCGACACCGAGTACCCGCTGCACATCGGGTAGCAGTACTTCAAACAGCGCCAGCGCTTTTGCCGCGTCACCGCTCTCGCCCGTAGAGGCAGCGATATTGTTACGTGTGGCGAGCGTCTCCGGATGGTCGTGGCCAAGCTTTCGCTCCCGGTCGGACAGCAGCGCCTCAAACAGCGCCAGTGCGATACCCACGTTGCCACACCTACTGGTCCAGGTGGCGATGTTGTGGCGCGCAGTGAGTGTATCGGAATGGTCGGGGCCAAGTACCCGCTGCAACTCGGGCAGCAGCGTCTCAAGCATTTCAAGCGCCATAGCCGCCTCACCGCTCTCACCCGTCCAAGCAGCGATGTTCATACGCGTCCTAAGCGTATCTGGATGGTCGGAACCGAGTATCCGCTGCCGGTCGGACAGCAAATCCTTGAGCAGTACCAACGCAGTGCCAACATCGCCGGTCTGACCTGTCCAACCCGCGATGTTGCTGCGCGTAGTGAGCGTATCCGGATGGTCTGAGCCGAGGACCCGCCGCACATCGGGCAGCAGTGCCTCGTACATTGCCAGCGCCGCGCCCGCGTCCCCGCTCTGGCCGGTGAAGTGAGCTATTTGGTTGCGGGCCAGCAGAGTGTCTTCATCCCCACCCGTTCGCCGCGTACCCAGGATCGCCGCAGCTCGGGTCCATGTGGCAAGGCGCGTACGGAGCAGTAGTCCGTCGGGAAGCGCATTATCCAGCGCGAAGAAGGCCGAGCCGAACACCGCTACGTCGAACAGCCCCATTTCGGCGTGGACAAGCAGGATATCTGCGGCGCGGACATAGACAGCCTGCATCGCTTCGGTCTCCTTACGTTCGACCGCCCCCGCCAGTTGCCCGGCGTAGTGGTCGACGAGAATTTCGATGACCGTTGCCGCCTTCTGCGAACCGTTAGGCTGGTCGTGGAGGTGGGCGAGCAGGGCTTCCTGCATCTTGCCGTGGAAGCGGTAGCCCGCGCCCGTGGGCAGCACATGGCCGTTGCCGGGGCCGACAAGATCGTGGAAGCCCTGGATCGGCATGTCCTTGATCGCGTGCTTTTCAACCAGCAGACGGAACACGGCTTCATCGAAGGTGAGGGCCAGGGCGAGCGCCTGCATGGCGCTGCGCAGGGTCTCGTCCATGTAGCGCAGGAAGCGCTGCTGCAGATCCTTGTGGCCACGCCCAAGATGCTTGCCGGCGTCGAAGTGACGGTGGTGGCTGCCGATCTGGCGCAGGGCCAGATCGAGGGAGTAGAGGTGGAAGATGCGCGCCGGCTGCTCGCCGGCAGACTCTTCGGCGGCGTCGAGGATGGCCTCGCGCTCACCGCGAACGATGGGGAGAATGGCGGCGCAGTGGGGGTCGGCGGGGCGGGCGGCGTACCAGGCTTCGGCACGGTCGAGGAAGTGACGGGCGTCGTCTTCGCCGAGGCCGCCTACGAGGTGCTGTTCCAGCAGGGCATCCCAGGTGTCTTCCGGGGCATCATCGCGCTGGTCGTAGAGTTCGCGCCACTGCAGGCGGTTGCGGCCGAACAGCGCGAAACCGCAACGGGGCTGCGGATCGTGCACAGCGAGGCGGCTGCATAGTTCCTGCAGCGCCCATTGGGCGTCGTCGGCGCAGGCGGCCGACTGGATGCGCTCGAAGCCGTCGAGGGTAATACACACCGCGCGGGGGTGGCCATTGCGCTCGCCCTGTTCGGTAAGGAAATCCAGCAGATCGCCCGCGAGCACTTCGGCGGCGTGCCGCTTGAAGTCGGCCTCGCGGAGTTCGGTCAGCTCCAGGCCGGGAAAGCGCTGGGCGTAGCGCCGGGCCTGCCGTGCGGCGCGGAAGGCGATACCGGCCTTGCGGACGAGGTCGACAGCTTTGAGCGAGGTGGCGAAGTCGGTGAGCGGCGCCCAGAACGAACCCGCCACTTCGGCAGCCTTCTGCTGGGTGCCGAGAAAATCCTGCACCTCTTCGGCGCTGACGCGGCCGTCGCCAAGGCTGCTGCCATGCCACGCCAGGCAGTACAGGTCGAACAGCGGCAGCGCGCAGCCGGCATCCTTGAGCGCGGGGCGCAGGCGGCCCGCAAACAGATCGAAGACGGGATAGGCGGGCGTGACGCGGTCGTTGTCAAGATCGACATGGGCGAAGGCGAGGGGGTAGCCCCCCTGGTCCGACATGTCGGCGCGATAGTCATCCACCGCCTTCTTGCACAGGGCCGACTTGCCGGCCCCGCCCACGCCGTGGAACACCTGGATGAGCGGCCGGGAAGGGGCGAAGGGCCGGGCGAGGAGTTCGTCGAAGAAGCCGCGCAGCACGTCGCGCGCGGCCTCCCGGTCGGTAAAGATGTCGTCCGCGCTGGGGACGGGCGGGTTGGAGAGGATGTGCTTATGGCGGGCCATCGCGGCGGTTCCCGGCTGCGCATGCCGCGCCAGACTGGCCGGCGGATGCTTGATCGATATGCCGGAATTGTGCCTCACGGCGGCGGCGCCCGAAATGGCATCCGGTTGCCGCGCGGCACCAAGGCGCTATGATCGGCCGATGAACCCCACCACCACCCCGCCTCCACCGTCGCCCCGGCACCGTCGCAACCGGCTCTTACGGCTGTTCCTGGCACGGCCGCGGCTCTATGGGGCGGTGTTGTGCGGGGTGCTGACCTATCTCTTCAGCCCGGATGTGCTGGATGGGCGGGAGACGTCGCGTCTGCTGCTGGCGTGGAACGTGGGCACGCTGCTGTATCTGGCGCTGGCGGGGGTGATGATGGCGCGGGCCACCCATTCGAGCATGCGGCACCGGGCGATCCAGGAGGATGAGGGGAAGTTTGCGGTGCTGGGTGGGGTGATCGTGGCCACGGTGGCCTGCCTGGCGGCGATCGTGCTGGAGCTGAGCAATGTGAAGGGCGCCGATGAGGCGCTGCGCAATGGCCGGCTGGCGCTGTCGGCGCTCACCATCGCAACTGCCTGGGCCTTCATCCATCTGATGTTTGCGCTGCATTACGCCCACGATTACTACCGGGATCAATCGGCGCATCGCGGCGGCGGGCTGCAGTTTCCCGGCGAGGAGGCGCCGGATTACTGGGATTTCGTTTATTTCGCGGCGGTGATCGGCACGTCGGCCCAGACGGCCGACGTGTCGTTCACCTCACGCCAGATGCGCCGGCTGGGCCTGCTCCACTGCACGCTGGCGTATGCCTTCAACACCACCCTGCTGGCCCTGACGATCAACATCGCGTCGGGCTTGCTGTAGGCCCGGGCCGGCAGCGGCGGCGGTCATTCGAGCAGGTCGGCCAGCTCGTCGGCGTGTTCTTCCTCGGTGGCGAGGATGCCTTCGAGCATTGATCGGGTGGTGGAATCCTTGTTGCCGAAGAAGCGGATCAGCTCGCGATAGCTTTCGATGGCGATGCGTTCGGCGACGAGGTTCTCGCGGATCATCTGCTTGAGGTCGTCACAGGCGACGTATTCGGCGTGGCTGCGCTCGGTGAGGCCGGCCGGGTCCATCATCGGGGTGCCGCCCAGCTGGACGATGCGCTTGGCGAGCAGATCGGCGTGGGCCAGCTCTTCGTTGGAATGCACCAGAAACTCGGCGGCGATCGGCTCGGAGTGGATGCCGGTGGCGGCGATGGCGTGCTGGCGGTAGCGCAGCACGCACACCAGCTCGGTGGCGAGGGCGTTGTTGAGCAGGTGGATCGCCTGGTCCGGGTCGAGTTCGTAGTCGGGCGTGAGGGCGCCGTCTTCGATCTGCTTGCGGGCGCGGGCGCGCAGGGTCTTCACGTCGGTGAGGAAGGCGGAATCGCTCGGGGTTTCCTTGGCCATGACTTTCTCCTGATGGGTTGGGGATCGGAGACGGTCCGGCGGGGCCTTGCGGCACCCACCACCGTCATGCATCCATGATGGGCCGGCGGCAGGTGCTTCGATGTCGGAGAGGACAGCAGCGCGATGTCGGACGAATCCTACGGCGTGGCGGTGGGGGCCTGTTCAGGCGAGGGCAAGGGCGTGCGCGCCGGCCTCGCCCTCGATGAAACTGAGCAGCTCGTCCATCTGGAAGGACTTGTCGAAGAAGGCCGCGGCGCCGAGCATCCGGCACTTGGCCTGGACCACGGCGTGGGAGTGGTTCGAGAACACCACCGTACGCGGAGTGCCGAAGCGCTCGGGGGTGGCGTGCAGGGCGGCGAGCAGGCCCATGCCGGTGCCGTTGCGAAGTTCGAGATCCACGATGACGAGGTGGGGTCGTTCGCGCTTGAGCACGAGCAGTCCATCGACTTCACTGTCGGCCGTGCCGACGATTTCGACATGTTCGATCCCACCGAGCATGGCCGTGAGCAAGTCACGCAATACGGCCGAATCTTCGATCAAGACCACCCGGAGGGGTGTGGGGGCTTGGGCATCCATGGCAGCGTCTTCCTGAGTTCTATCCGTCTGAAGCGGCGCGTTGCCATCCGCCTGGGGATGCGCCGCGCCCTGTTTCCTCATTTGTAGTTTAGTGAATGCTGATTTTCTGATTCGTCAGGGGATGGCCGAAGTTGGCGTAGGTGAGGTCTTACGCGCCAAGAAAAAAAGGCAGCCCACGAAGGAGCTGCCGGCCCGGGAAATGGAGCACTGGGAGAGGGCTGGTCGATGATCGGATGAGGGCGCGCGTCGCCCCCAGACGGGTCGATCAACGACTGCCTCGGGGCGGGGTTGGACACGGGCTGGCGACATGCCACGCCACCGGACCGATCATCCGGTGCAGGCGCGCCGTTTCCGCGGCGCAGCGCTGGTCGCCGGAATGACCGAAGACCACGTTCGAGAAGAGCATGCCGACGCTGAGGAGGACGGTGCCGACAAAGGACAGGGCGACGGTCCAGTCCCATTGTCCGGGCGGCGCCCAGGCGGGCTCCCCTGGATGAAGGCTGACTCCACGCATGGTTCGATCCCTCCTGTCCGCGGGCTTACTTGCCCGGCTCGCCCACGAAGATCTCGATCCGGCGGTTCTTCGCCCGGCCGGCTTCGGTGGCGTTGCTGGCGATCGGTTCCTGCTCGCCGCGCCCCGTGACGCCCACGCGCGACGCGGCAACGCCACGGTCCACGAGGAAATCCCGGGCGCTCATGGCGCGGTCCAGCGACAGGGGGCGATTCACGGCCTCGCCGCCGGTGCTGTCGGTGTGGCCGACGATGCGGATGGCGGTCGCCGGGTTGTCCTTCAAGGTCTGGGCGAAACGGGCGAGGATCGGGCGCATGTCGGGCTTGATGTCGCTGCGGCCCACGTCGAAGGAGATGTCGCTGGGAATCTCCAGCTTGAGCTGGTCGTCGGCGGTGCGGCTGATCTCGACGCCGGTGCCGGCCGTGGCCTGGCTCATGGCCTGGCGCTGGGCTTCCATGCGTTGCGACCATACGTAGCCACCGAGGGCGCCCAGGCCTGCCCCGATGGCCGCATCGCGGCCCACCTTGTCACTGCCGGTGGCCTTGCCGATGAGGGCGCCGCCCACTGCGCCACCCACGGCGCCCAGGCCGGCGTTACGCTGGGTATCGGTCATCGTCGTGCAGGCGCCCAGTCCGAGGACCAGGGCCAGCGCCAGGGGAAGGGTTCGGTGCTTCATCGTGGGGCTCCTGTTGTTGTCTTGGTGCACCGGCCCGACAGCTGCCGGGGCCGGTGCCTGGGGGTCATTCACGACCCGGTTCAGCGGCGGCGGGTGAGCACGGCGCCGAGCAGCAGGCCGGCGGCGCCGATCATCGCGGCTGCGCGCCACGGGTTGCTGCCGATGTAGCGCTCGGCCACGTCCTTCGAGTGGTGGGCATCGCGGCGGAGCACGCCGGCCGCATCCTTGGCCGCCGAGCGCAGGTTGTCGATCAGGCTGGAGGCGGCATCGCGGGTGGCGTCGGCGGCGGCGTCCACCTGACGGCGGACACCCGGGATCGCGTCGCGCGCGTTGTCCTGAAGTTCGCTCGCAACCTGGCGCAGGCTGCTCGGGGTGGAGGTGCTGGCGGGGGTGGATTCGATGGTGTTCATGACAATCTCCTGTCGGGGTTGTGGGGGCTGCAGGCCCGCCGCTGGCGACATTGCCGGGCGGGCTCAGGTCACGATCAGTTGGCGCGGACGATGATGTCGTTCTTCACCGACTTCACGCCGGGCACCGTCTTGGCGATCTCTTCGGCACGCGCCTTCTCGGTGTTGGACGGGGTGAAGCCGGAGAGCTGGACGACACCGTTCTTGGTTTCGACGCCGATCGCCGTCACCCGGACCGACTTGTCTTCGGCATGCTTGGCCTTGATGTTCGCGGTGATCGAGGCGTCATCGACGTACTGCGCGGCGGCAGACTTGTCGGTCTTCTCGGTGTGCATCTTGTCGGCGGCATACACCGAGGAGGCCGTGGCGAGGGCCAGCAGGCTGGCAACGAGGATTCGGGTAACGGGCTGTTTCATGGCGTTCTCCTGAAGTTCTGGGGTTTGAGGAAGCACGTCTGTCGTTTGAAGGCTGACGTCCGCGTTTCCATGGCTTCACTTTATGCGTGGGCCGGGAGCCGATATGTCCGACAAGCGCCGAATGCAATGTAGGAATCGACCGTCGGCGGCGTGGGAGGGGCGCGGGGGCGGCGCGGCACGTCAGCCGCGCCAGGCCCGCCGGATGGCGGGTTGTGCCGTGTCATACTGAAGGAGGATTCCGACAACGGGCTCGTCCGGCACCGACACCGGCGCCGGACGGACGTGCATAAGATGTGAGCTGTATACGTCTGGTACCACCGCCATGCCCTCATCCGCCTCCCCATCCGCCTCCCCATCCGCCTCCCCATCCGCCTCCCCTTCCACGCGCCGCCAACGACGCCTGCGCACCGCCGCGGCGGCCCTCGCCGTCATTGGGCTCGGCGTCGCCCTGTTCGACTGGAACCTGCTGCGCAGGCCGATCGAGCACATCGCGAGCGACCGCCTGGAGCGGACTTTCCGGATCACCGGGCCGCTGTCGGTCCGGCCGTGGAGCCTGCACCCGAGCTTCAGCGCCGACGGGCTTTCGGTGGCGAATGTCACCGGGGGCAAGGCGCCCCATCTGGCCGCCGTCGGGCGGCTGAGTTTCTCCGTCGACCTGCGTGCCCTGCTGCGGGGCGAGTGGGTGCTGGACGGCATCGAGTTGGACGGCGCCAACATTCACCTTGAAGAAGACGCCGACGGCAAAGGCAACTGGCTGCTCGGCAAGGACTCCGGCGGCAGCGCACCGGCGCTGCGCCTGGGCACGATCCGCATTCGCGACAGCGTGCTCTCGGCCCGCCTGCCCTCGCGCCGCACCGACGTGCAGTTACGCGTCGCCAGCGACGACACGGGCGGCGCGCTGCGCTTCACCGCCACCGGGCGCTGGCAGGGCGAGGCCCTCGACATCCGGGGCAAGGCAGGGAGCGTCGAGGGCTATCTCGATGGCGCGAAGCCCTATCCCGTGGATGCCAGCGGCAACATCGGCGCCACCCGTTTCAGCGTGGCCGGCAGCGCCGCAAACCTGCCGGACCTCGACGGGCTGGACATCCGCTTCACCCTCGCCGGCCCGAGCCTCGCGCCGCTCTACGCCCTGACCGGCGTGCCGCTGCCCGCCACCCCGCCCTATCGGCTCGCCGGGCATCTGGTGCACAGCGGCCAGCGCTGGCAGTTCGACGACCTGGACGGCCTGGTCGGGTCGAGCGACCTGCGCGGCACCTTCCTAGTCGATCGCAGCACCCAACCCCAACGGCTGGAAGGGCGCCTGCGCTCGCGCCGCCTGGATCTATCGGATCTGTCGGGCTTCATCGGCGCCCGCGCCCCATCGGGGCAGGAGATCGCGCCACGGCCGGGCAAGGTGCTGCCATCCCGCGCTCTCGGCTTCGAGAAGATCGCCGCGGCCGACGTGGACATTGATTTCGCCATCGACGACATCCGCAACACCGGCCTGCCCCTGGAGGCGGCGGAAGGCCATCTGCGCATCGACGACCGTCGCGTCACCCTGGCGCCCCTGCGGCTGGGGCTGGCCAAGGGCAAGGTGGATGGGCGGCTGGAACTCGACGCCCGCAGTCAGCCTGCCAAGGCCATGCTGGATGTGCGCGCCACCCGGCTTCAGCTGCGCGAACTGATGCCCGGCACCGAATCGCGCAACTTCACGTCGGGGCTCCTGGGCGGCCAAGCGAAACTCGCCATGCGGGGCCAGTCGGTGGCCGAGCTGCTGGGCAGCGCCGACGGCGAGGTGGCGGTGGCGATGACCGGCGGCAGCACCAACCGCCTGCTGGTGCGGCTGGCCAACCTGGACGTGGCCAATGCCTTGCTCACCTGGCTGTCGGGAGGCCAGAAGGAGGACATCCGCTGTCTGGTGGGCGACATGACGGCCAGCGGCGGCGTGCTCAAGCCGCGCACCCTCGTGCTCGACACGACCCGCAGCCGGGTGATCGGCCAGGGCACGATCAGCCTGCGCGACGAGCAGTTCGACCTGCACCTGCGGACGGAACCGAAGGACGGCAGCCTGCTGGCCCTGCGCGGGCCGCTGTATCTCGGCGGCAGCTTTGCCGCGCCGGTGGTCGGACCGGAACCGATCCCCCTGGGGTCGCGGATCGCGGGGGCGGTGGCGCTGGGGCTGATCTCCCCGCCGCTTGCCTTGCTTGCCCTCATCGAGACCGGTGGCGCGGAAGACACGCCGTGCGCCGCCCTCCTCGCCAAACGCCGGGAGACGCCGGCCAAGCCCTGAGCTTTGCCCTGGCGGCCCGCGCGGAAACCCGCCGTCCACGCAAGAAGTCGGGGGCAGACCTTTCGATCTGCCCCCGACTTTCCTTGGCTGGCGGCGGGCTTATCCCTTACCGCGTGCGCCGTTGAAGATGAAACTCACGATGGCGAGGATCAGGAAGATGAAGAAGAGGGTCTTCGCGATTCCCACCGCACCCGCGGCGATCCCGCCAAAACCGAAAACGGCGGCGATCAGCGCGATCACGAAGAAGACGACGGCGTAGTGCAGCATGGCGGTTCTCCTGGGTTCAGGTTGAGGTCAGGGCGCGACGATCAGGCGTCGAACTTCTTTTCCCATTCCTTGACGTGCTTTTCGGCCTCGTCCTTGGTGATGCCGTAGCGTTCCTGGATCTTGCCGGCGAGCGCTTCGCGCTTGCCTTCGATCACGTCGATGTCGTCGTCGGTGAGCTTGCCCCACTGTTCCTTGAGCTTGCCCTTGAGTTGCTTCCAGTTGCCTTCGATGATGTCGCGGTTCATGGTGCTTCTCCTTTTCGGGTTGATCTGCGATCCGGGCTGAGGCCCTGTTTCGCGGTGATGCAGTGGTTTCTGCATGGTTCTACTTTAGCGGTGCGCGTTTTCCCGGGCAGTCGGCCCCATCCGAATGGAATGTGAGAATGCGCTTACGGCCGTGTGGGAATCCTGAAAAAGGAAATGGCCTGCCCGATGCAGCACATCAGGCAGGCCATCAGAGGGATCGCCGGGTGGGTCGGCTTCGTTTGCGCCGCGACGGGTCAGACCACCGCCACCGCCGGCGCCGGGGTATCGACGTCGTTCCGCCGCCTGAATTCTTCCGGCGTCAGCAGACGCCAGCCGCCTCCGCCCGTGAGTTCGAGCACATGGGTGTGGTAGGTGAGCAGGGATTCCCGGTGGGCGATGCTGACGATGGTGGTGTTGCGCTCGCGCAGGCGGCGGTAGAGCACGGCTTCGTTGGCGCTGTCGAGGGCGCTGGTGGCCTCGTCGAGAATGGCCACCCGGGGGTTGATGAGGAGGAGCCGGGCAAAGGCCAGCCTCTGCTGCTCGCCGATGGAGAGCACCCGCGACCAGTCGAGTTCCTGGTCGAGTCCGCCACAGCGTTCGATCAGCCCGCCAAGTTGCACGGCGTCCAGTGCATCGGCGAGGTGGGCGTCGTCCACATCGCGGTTTGGGCGTGGGTAGAGCAGCTGGCTGCGCAGGCTGCCGATCTGCATGTAGGGCCGCTGGGGCAGGAACAGGGTGTCGATGTCGGGCGGGCGCTGGATCTCGCCTTCGCCGCTGTTCCACAGGCCCGAGATCGCCCTCAGCAGCGAACTCTTGCCGCAGCCGCTGGGGCCGACGATGAGCAGCCCGCCGCCAGTGGGCAGCTCGAAGTTGAGGTCGGTGACCAGGGTCTGCTCACCCTGGGGCGTCTCGACGGTGACGTGGCGGGCTGCGAGGGTGCTGCCGTCGCTGCTGCGGATGCGGCGCTCGGACGGGCCGGCGCCCGGCTCCGATTCGAGCGCCCGGGCGAGGGTGTCGAGCCGGTCGATGCCGGCGGTAAACCGGCTGAGGCTCTCGAAGTTCTCGACGATCAACGACACCGCACTGAGCACCACCGCAAACGCGCCGGCGGCCTGGATCGCGCGCCCGACCTCGACCTCGCCCGACAACACCGCGTCGGCAATGATGATGCTCGGCAGGACGAGGGTGAGCTGGCTGTACGCCTGCTGGAACAGGTTGAGTCCGAACTGCTTGCGGATCAGCCGGCGGTAGTTGGCGTACGCCGCGGCGAAAGTCCCCTTGATCTGCTGAAGCTCGGGCGCCTCGCCTCCGTAGAAGGCGATGGATTCGGCGTTCTCGCGTACCCGCACGAGGCCGTAGCGCAGGTTGGCTTCGCGCCGCAGCTGCAGGAAATTGAGCCGCATCAGCGGCATGCCGAACACACCCACCGCGAGGGCGGTGCCGACGGTGGCGTAGGCCGCGAGGAAATACACCAGCTTCGGCGATATCGACCACAGCACATTGCTGAAGGCCACCAGCTGCATCAACGAGCCGATGAAGATCAGCAGGAAGTAGAGCGAGCGCTGGGTAAAGACATTCACATCCTCGGCGATGCGCTGGTCGGGGTTGTCGATCTCGTCGCTGATGCCCAGCCGGTAATACCGACGCCGCGCAAAATACCGCCCAAGGAGGCTGTAGGTGAGCCAGCGCCGCCAGTGGATGCCCATGTAGTCGCGGGCGTAGTAGTACAGGGCGTGCACCGGCACGAAGACCGCCAGCACCAGCAGGCAGGTGCGGATCGCCGTCCAGAAGCGATCCCGGTCGCCACCCGCGAGGGCCGAGGTGAACTCGCCGGTCTGGGCGTTGAGCATCACCGCGAGGCGGGTTTCGGCCAGCATCAGCAGCACCAGCACGAGGAGCAGGCCCCACGCCCGCAGGCGCTGCTCGCCCCGCCAGTAGGGTGAGGCGATGGCCCAGAAGCGGCGCCACAGATGCTGGGAAAACAGGGAGACGGGTTTCATCACATCCTCACGATCGGGCGCCGCCGGGCAATCAGGACTTGAGTGGGAGCATCATTCCCGTGGTGCGGGGGGCCAGTCGCGCCAGGCCAGGCCGTTCGCGCTGCGCACCACCTCATCCACAAAGGCCAGCTTGTCGAGAACGGGGTCAGGCAGGACGAAGGGATAGACGTCGCCATGACCCAGACTGCGGCTCATGCTGTTGAGAAAGCGCGAGAGCGGCAGCCACGCAAACGTCAGGCGCTCCCGGAAGGGCTTGCTGAAGGACTCGCCCGGGTCGGCAGCGGCCGGGCCCTCGGCTGAGCCGTCCAGGTGAAGCCCCCAGTGGTCGGCGGTATCCAGGGCGTCGACCACATGCAGGTAATGGGCCCAGGTTTCGGCCCAGTCTTCCCAGGGGTGGGACGCGGCATAGGCGCTGATGAAATGCGCCGGCCAGTCGGGACGGGGGCCGTCCCTGTAGTGCGTCTCGAGCGCCTGGGCGTAGTCGGCGCGCTCATCGCCGAAAAGGGCGCGGTACGGCTCGAGCCAACCGCCCTGAGCCACCAGCGCATCCCAGTAGTAGTGGCCGATCTCGTGGCGGAAGTGCCCCAGCAGACTGCGGTAGGGCTCGCCCATCGCCGCCCGGCGTGCCTCGCGTTCGGCGTCGTCGGCCTCGGCAATGTTTACGGTGATGCAGCCGCTGTCGTGGCCGGTGAGCACCGGGTCGCCGCCTTCGACGGCTTCGAGAAACTGAAAGCGCAGGCCACGCTCCGGGTCCTCGGTGAGGCCCGGGCGATCCAGGCCCAGGGTATCGAGGGCGTAGTAGAGGCGCCGTTTGGCCGCCTCCAGGCGCGCCCAGTAAAGGCGGTTGTCGGGCTTCTCCAGGGTGGGGATCACCTCGGTCTGCCGGCAGCAGGAACACAGGTCCGCCGGGTCGTCGGCGGGCACCATCCAGTTGCAGACCTGCGGGCCGGTGTAGTTGGCGCAGGGCTTCCACTTGCCTGTGACGCGTTTCCCAAGCGCCTTCCAGGGGCCTTCCGGCGCGGCTTCGAAGGCGGCCATGGCCGCCTCGGAGGGCAGGTAGCCCAGCGCCACCCCGCAGGCGGCGCAGGCGGTGTTCTCGAAATAGACCGGCTGGTCACATTGGCTGCATCGGAATGTCTTCATGGGGAGTGAGCATCTCGGTGATCAGATGAGGGGACGCGCCCGCAACGGCAAGGCGTAATAGTCTGCGAGCCGCTGCAGCGCTTCGACCTTGAGGATGCGCAGACGATTGGCAGAAAGTTCGTGCAGCCCGTAGGCGCGCAGACGCCGCAGCGACTTGTTGGTATGCACCAGGGACAGGCCCAGGGCATCCGCGATGTGTTGCTGGTTCAGGGGAAAATTGACGCCGGATTCATCCCCCTCACCCACGCTGCGGGCGCGCTTGTAGAGATGGACCAGCAGCATGGCGATGCGCTCCATGGCGCTGCGCTGGCCAACGCCGAGCAGGTTCTCGTCGACGATCAGCTCCTCATGGGCGCTGAGCCAGGTGAGGTCGTAGGCGAGCCCCGGAAAGCCGCGGTAGAGATCCCACAGCTCGTCACGGGGGAAGACGCACAGGCGCACGGGGGTGAGCGCTTCGACACCGTGGGGCACCTGGCCGGAGAGCTCCGCCTGGAGCCCGATGAAGTCGCCGGGGAGCAGGAAATTGAGGATCTGCCGCCGGCCGTCGGGCAGGCTGCGGAACCGGAACGCCCAGCCCGACCTCAGGGTGAACAGCAGATTGGAGGACTCGCCCTCCCGCAGGATCGCCTCGCCCGGCCCCAGGGTGGATTCCCGCCGGCGGGATTTCTCGATGAAGGCCAGCTCCGCATCGCTGACCCGCGTGAAGCCCCCCTGCGCCCGCAGCGGGCACGCCGCACAAGACGTATCGCTCATGTCACCCCCCTGAAAATTGCGCCCGTGTCCATTTTCTGGACAAGGTTCTGTACAGATCAGAAACACCGCTCAACCACAATGTCTTATGACGTACCCAGGATTCGCCAGACGCGCTAGATTTCCTCCGGACTCACTGCGCCGAACGGAAATTCCATGGAAAACCTCTACCAGTACGCCTATCTCAGCTGCATCCGCCCTGAGGTCAGCCTCACCCGGGTGTACGAAATCGTTCAGGTTTCACGCAAGAACAACCGGAACGCGAACATCACCGGCATCCTGGTCTTCGACGGCTGGCGCTTTTTTCAATACATCGAAGGAGCCGACGACACCGTGCTCGATCTGGTACGGAAACTTCGTCAGGATGAGCGCCATCATCAGTTCACCGAGCTGCTCTCCACGCCGTTTGCCGGCCCCCGGCTGTTCCGCAACTGGTCGATGGGTTACTCGGTCACGGCGGATGAGTCGCTGCTCACTGCTTTCACGCGGCTCACGCCGGGTGAGGTGGTCTTGCGGATTCCCGATCTCGTCGATAGCGTCGATCTCGAACCCTGACCAGTTTCCTCCTTGGGCGCCGCCGCGTCCTGCCCTCTTTACGAGTCTGCCTGTCGTCATTTCAACCGGAGCGCGCGCCCGAGGCTGTCGGACTGACGCGAGAACACGCGTAGGACAGCGCCCACAGCCAGCGCGCCGCGCCAGACGAGTCCTACGTGGATGTCGGCGAGGCCCGATGGCGTGGCCGGCCAATCCGCCCATAATGGCTGGGTGATGCCAACGCCTCCGCGTTGGCCGCTTCAGCAGGGTCGAGCGCCATGCCCCCTACCCGCCCGCCAACCGCCTCCGAGACTGCGCCCGCGCGGCAGGCGTCGCGCCTCGCCACGCTACCCGCCGCCCTGTGGCCCGCCGCCAAGGTGTTCGTCGAGCGCGATGCGCCCCGGCACGGTGCGGCGCTGGCCTTCTATACGGTGTTCTCCCTCGCCCCGCTGCTGGTCGTCATCACGGCGGGGATTGCGGTACTACTGGGCACCGCCACCGCCCAGAACGCCATCGGGGAGTACATCCAGCGCATGCTCGGCCCGGAGGAGGCCCTGGTGATCGCCGCGATGACCCGCAATGCGCTCGAACGGCTCCAGGCCAGCGGCGCCGCCGCGTGGCTGGCGATGGGCAGCACCTTGCTGGGGGCGAGCGTCACCTTCCTCGAACTCAAGGCGGCGCTGGCGTCGATCTGGGACGTGCGGCCCGTCGCCCGCTCCGCCACGTCGGCCTTGATCATCGGGCGCCTGAACGGGCTCGCCCTGGCGCTCGGCGTGGGCTTCCTGCTGGGCGTGACCCTGCTCGCCGAGGCCGCGATGCACGCGGCGGTGGCGTGGCTGGGGAAAGACATGCCGGGGCTCGACATCGCCGCCGGGCTGGTGGACCTGACGCTGATGAATGCCTTCAGCGCCGCGTTGTTCGCGCTGCTCCTGGCGCGCCTCGCACCGGGGCGAACGCGCTGGCTCGATGCGCTGCCGGCGGCGCTGGTGGTCACGGTACTGTTTGCCATCGGGCGCTACCTGATCGCCGCCTATCTCACCCACGCGGGTGTCGCCTCGGCCTACGGCGCCGCGGGCTCGCTGGCGGCCGTGCTGGTGTGGTGCTACGCGTCGGCGCAGATCTTCCTCTACGGCGCGTGCGTGTTGTACGTGCAGACCCGGCGGGACGCCCCCGCCGCCCCACAGGAGCCCTCTCCATGAATTCTCTCAAGGTGGATGTCGCGATCATCGGCGCCGGCTCGGCCGGAATGAGCGCATACAAGGCTGCCCGCAAGCACACCGACCGCGTGGTGGTGATCGAGCAAGGCCCGTACGGCACGACCTGCGCCCGCGTCGGCTGCATGCCCAGCAAGCTGCTGATCGCGGCCGCCGATCACGCCAACGCCGTGGCCACCGGAGAGCCCTTCGGCGTCACCGTCGCCGGCCTGAAGATCGACGGCGCGGCAGTGATGGCGCGGGTGCGCCGCGAGCGGGATCGCTTTGTCGGCTTCGTGCTCGACACGGTCGATGGCTGGCCCGACGCCCACAAGCTTTCCGGGCGGGCCCGCTTCGAGGCGCCCGGCCGGCTGAGGGTGGCCGACACGTGCGTCGAAGCGGCGCGCGTCATCATCGCCACGGGCGCCACGCCCGCGGTGCCGGCCGGCTGGCGGGAGCGCCTGGGCGACCGACTGGTGGTGAACGACGACGTGTTCGAGTGGGACGCCCTGCCCGAATCGGTGGCGGTGGTCGGCACCGGCGTGGTCGGGCTGGAGCTGGCCCAGGCGCTGCACAGGCTCGGGGTGCGGGTGCGGCTGTTCGGGCGCAGCCAACGGGTCGGCCCGCTGACCGACCCGGCCCTGCAGGCCGCGGTTGCGGCGTGGATCAACGCAACCCTGCCCTACAGCGGCAATGTCGGCGAACCCGAGGTGGACCGCGACGGGGATGGCGTGGTCGTCACCTGGAAGGATGAGCGGGGCCACGAGTGCCGCGAACGCTTTGCCTTCGTGCTCGCCGCCGCCGGCCGCCGCCCTGCGCTTGCCGGGCTCGATCTCGACAAGGCGGGCATTCCGCTCGACGCGCGGGGCAGGCCGGTTTTTGATCCGGCCACCGGACAGATCGGCGACACACCGGTGTTCATCGCCGGCGACGCGGACGACGATCGTCCCGTCCTCCACGAAGCGGCCGACGAAGGGCGCATCGCCGGCGACAACGCGGGCCGCTACCCCGACGTGCGTCCGGCGGAACGCCGCACGCCCCTGACGATCGTGTTCACCGATCCCCAGATGGCCATCGCGGGCGCCAGCCACGCCGACCTCACCCGCCGCAGCGTGGCCTTCGCCCAGGGCGCGGCGTCCTTCGCCGACCAGGGTCGGGCCCGGACGATGGGCCGCAACCTGGGGGAGCTGCGGGTGTATGCCGGCAAGGCGGACGGCCGTCTGCTGGGGGCGGAACTGTTCGGGCCCGACGCCGAGCACCTCGCCCATCTGCTCGCCTGGGCCATCCAGCGCGGCGACACCGTGACGGACGCCCTCGCCGCGCCCTTCTACCATCCGGTGGTCGAAGAGGGGCTGCGCACCGCGCTGCAGAACCTCGCCAGGGCGCTGCGCGACGCGACCTGATTCAATCCATCGCCAGCACCGCCGCACCCTGCAGCGCGCCACGGCGGAGGGTGTCGAGCGCGAGGTTGGCATCCGCCAGCGCAAAGCGGGTCACCGCGGTGTGCACCGGCACGCGGGGGGCGAGGTCGAGGAAGTCGATGCCGTCCTGCCGGGTGAGGTTGGCCACCGAGCGGATCATCCGTTCGCCCCACAGGTCGGCGTAGGGAAAGGTCGGGATGTCGCTCATGTGGATGCCGGCGCACACCACCACGCCACCCTTCTCCAGATGGCCCAGCGCGGCCGGCACCAGCGGCCCGGCGGGGGCGAAGATCAGCGCCGAATCGAGGCGCTCCGGCGGCCGCTGGCTGGCGTCACCCACCCACGCGGCGCCCAGCTGACGGGCGAAATCCTGGCTTTCCCCATCGCCCGGGCGGGTGAAGGCGTAGAAGGGCCGCTGCTGGTGGCGCAGCACCTGGGCCACGATGTGGGCCGCCGCGCCAAAGCCGTAGATGCCGACCCGCTGCGCGTCCCCCGCCAGGCGCAGCGCCCGGTAGCCGATCAGCCCGGCGCACAGCAGCGGGGTGAGTTCCAGCGCCGAGGGCAGCGCCGCGCACTCCATCAGCGGAAAGCAGTAGCGGGCGTCGGCCACGGTGAATTCGGCGTAGCCGCCGTCGATCTGGTAGCCGGTGAAGCGGGCGTGGTCGCACAGGTTCTCGCGGCCGCTGGCGCAAAAGTGGCAGGTGCCGCAGGTCCAGCCCAGCCAGGGCACGCCGATGCGCTGGCCGGGGGCGAAGCCGCTCACCCCGTCGCCCAGCCCGGCCACCCGGCCGACGATCTGGTGGCCGGGGATGATGGGGAGCACCGGGTCGGGCAGCTCGCCATCGACCAGATGCAGGTCGGTGCGGCACACGCCGCAGGCCTCGACCTTCAGCAGCACCTGGCCGGGGCCGGGCCGCGGGACGGGGCGGGTCTCCGGCACGAGCGGTTCGCCCGGGCGGCGGAGGACCATCGCGCGCATGGTGGCGGGGAGGGTTTCAAAGGTGTCGGCGGTCATGACAGCGCTCCGGATTCGTTTCGGGCCCGCCAGCGGCGAGCCGCGCCAGCCCCCGCGCCGAACCGCGCACGCTGGCGAGGACTTGGGGAATGGCGAGCGGGTGGATCTTCATCGGACCGATCGCGAACGGGCCACTACCTACTTTACGGCCGGAAGCACCCCGCCAACCGGATCTGGATCAAGTTTGTGGCGGGCGATCGGCGATAATCCGCCCATGCCCACCCACGACATCCTCCCCGTTCCCGGCGGCGCGCCGATCCGGCTGTGGACCCACGGCGTCCCCGTCGAGGACGACGCCCGCCAGCAGCTGATGAACACTGCCCGGATGCCCTTCATCTTCCGCCACCTGGCGGTGATGCCGGACGTGCACCTGGGCAAGGGCTCGACCATCGGCAGCGTCATCCCCACCGTCGGGGCGATCATCCCGGCGGCGGTGGGCGTCGACATCGGCTGCGGCATGATGGCGGCGCGCACCTCGCTCACCGCGGCGGATCTGCCCGACAGCCTCCACGCCCTGCGCAGCGCCATCGAGGCCGCCGTGCCCCACGGCAAGACCTTCGGCCGCCGCGACACCGGCGCCTGGGACGAAGCCCCGCAGGCCGTCGACGCCGAATGGCGCCAGCTTGCCGGGCGTTTCGCGCAGATCACCGGCAAATACCCGAAGCTCGAACGCACCAACAACCGCCTGCACCTGGGCACCCTCGGCACCGGCAACCACTTCATCGAGGTGTGCCTCGACGAGGCCGGGCGGGTGTGGTTCATGCTGCATTCGGGCTCCCGCGGGGTGGGCTACGCCATCGGCAACCTGTTCATCGAACTGGCCCAGGACGACATGCGCCAGCACATCGCCAACCTGCCCGACCGCGATCTGGCCTACTTCAGCGAAGGCAGCCGGCATTTCGACGACTACGTCGAGGCCGTCGGCTGGGCCCAGGATTTCGCCCGCCACAACCGCGAGCTGATGATGCGCGCGGTTGTATCCGCCGCCCGGCGGATCATCCCCAAGCCCTTCGCCGCCGACGTGGAGGCGGTGAACTGCCACCACAACTATGTGCAGCGCGAGAACCACTTCGGGCGCGAGGTGCTCGTCACCCGCAAGGGCGCCGTCGCCGCCCACCGGGGCCAGCTGGGCATCATCCCCGGCTCGATGGGCGCGAAGAGTTTCATCGTCCGCGGCCTCGGCAACGAAGAGGCGTTCTGCTCCTGCAGCCACGGCGCCGGGCGCACCATGAGCCGCACCCAGGCCAAGAAGCGCTTCAGCGTGGCCGATCAGGTGCGCGCCACCGAAGGCGTCGAGTGCCGCAAGGACGCCGGCGTGATCGACGAGATTCCCATGGCCTACAAGGACATCGACGCGGTGATGGCCGCCCAGGCCGATCTGGTGGAGATCGTCCACACCCTGCGCCAGGTGGTCTGCGTGAAGGGCTGAGACCTTCGTCCCACGCCCGCGTCGTAAGACGATTCCCACATCGCATTCGGCCCGCGCCGACGGCCCCCCATAGCACGTCCGCCTAAAGTGGAAGCATGCAGCGAGGGCCATGCATCCCGGCCAGACTGCCCCACCGGATCAGCACAGGAGCAGGCCATGAAGCGCGTCAACATCGAGTTCCCTACCCGTCCCGTCCGTGCCGCCCGCCGCGGTGAAGCCCGCAGCGGCTGGAATGAATGGATCGAGGACGAGATCGACATGCGCAAACTGCGTTCCGGCCGCAAGCTCGACAAGGTTCGCCGGTCGATCGCCAACCAGGCGAACGAAGCCCCGCGCTGATCCGCCAACACCCCGGGAGACCGTCATGCTCCACTACGCCGTCGTGTTCTTCGTGATCGCCCTGATCGCCGCCGTGTTCGGTTTTGGCGGGATCGCCGCGGGTGCGGTCGAGATCGCCAGGATCCTGTTCTTTATCTTCATCGTGCTGGCCATCGCCAGCTTCATCATCAACGCCTTGCGCGGCCGAAGCTGACGCGGCGCCGCCCCGGACCCGGCTGGCGCGGGCGGCCCTGCCCCGCCAACCATGCCAGCGTCTGGCAAGTCTGGCAGACTCCCGCCTAGCCTTCGATGCCGCCCCCGCCCATGCCGCCGTCCGACCGTCTTCCCCTCCGCCAGCAGATCACCCGGCTGCTACCGCACAAGCTGTGGTCCTACCTCCTCGTCACCACCGGCTGTCTGGCGGTGATCAGCCTGCTCGCCTTCGGCCGGCTCCATTCGGAGTTTGGCATCGAGGCCATGCGCAGCACCCAGGATTACAAGGCCCGGCTCGACCGAATCGACGCCCTGCTCGTTGCGGTGCTCAATGCCGAAACGGGGGTGCGAGGCTATCTGGTGTCCGGGCGCAACCCGGTTTACCTCGATTCCTATGAGTTGAGCGAGAAGGAGGTCGGCCCGCTGCTGGAGAAGATGAGCCAGGATTTCCCTGAAGGCGGCCCCGATCGCGCCGAGTTCGAGATGCTCCGCGGCCTGGTGGCGCTCAAGCGCTCGCTGCTCAACGAGTCCATCCGGTTAGGCCAGCCTCCGCCGCTGATCTCCCAGGGCACGGGCGGACCGGGCAAGGCTTACATGGACCAGATCCGGACCTCGATCGACGCCCTCCGCGCACGCCTGGAAGAGCGCAACCATCAGGTCGTCGAAGAATCGGTGCGGCGCCTCAGCAGCATCCAGCGCACGGTCACCGCGCTGGCGGCGGGGGCGCTGGGCCTCATCATCGCGCTGTTTGCCGTGCAGCAGCGGCAGGCCGCGCTGCGGGCGAGGATCGCCGAACTGCTCAAACACGAGAACGACGTCCTCGAATCCACCGTCGTTCAGCGCACGCGAGAGCTGTCTGATCTGGCCAGCTACCTCACCGACAGCCGCGAAGCCGAGAAAGCCCGGCTGGCCCGGGAGATGCACGACGAGCTGGGCGCCCTGCTCACCGCCGCCAAGATGGACGCGAGCTGGCTGCTGCGCAGCCTGGGCGCCAACAGCAGCCCGGACATCCAGGCGCGCTTCCGCCGCCTGATCGACACCATCGGCTCCGGCATCACCATCAAGCGCCGCATCATCGACGACCTGCGCCCGCCGCTGCTGCAGGGGCTGGGTCTGGTGGAGGCGCTGCGCGCCGTGTCGGACGATCTGCGCCACGAGTATGAACTCAAGCTCAACCTGCCCGACAAGGACATCCACTGCCCGGAGCAGCAGGCCCTCGCCCTCTTCCGCATCGTTCAGGAAGCCATCACCAACATCCGCAAGTATGCCAACGCCCACCACCTGGAGCTGGGGCTGGAGGTGAAGGGCCGCGACATCCACCTGTGGATCGCCGACGATGGCGACGGTTTCGACGTCGCCAGCCCCACCCTCAACCGGCACGGGCTGGCCGGGATGAAGCACCGGGTACAGATGTTCGAAGGCAACTTCTCGCTGATCTCTGCCCCCGGCAAGGGCACCCGCATCGACGCCCGGATGCCCCTGCTGGATGGCCCTCCGCCACCCGAATCAGTCCACCATCAGCCCGTGGCGTAGGGCGTAGGCAGCCAGCTCGGCGTTACTGTTCACGTCGATCTTCTCGAGCAGCCGCGAACGATAGGTGCTCACGGTCTTCACGCTGAGGTTGAGCAATTCGGCGATGCTCGACACGGATTCGCCCTTGGCAAGCCGCAGGAAGACCTGCAGTTCGCGCTCGGACAGGCTCTCGTGGGGCAGCGAATTACCCGCACCGGCCAGATCGTCGGCCATCAGCTCGGCGGTCCGTGCCGACACGTATCGGCGGCCCTGGGCCACGGTGCGGATCGCCTTGATGAGCTCATCCCGCTCACAATCCTTGCACAGATAGCCGTTCGCGCCGTTGCGGATCATCGGCAGCGCGTAGCGCTCCTCGGGAAAACCGCTGAGCACCAGCACCTTGAGGGATTCATAGCGCTGGCGCACCGCGCGCAGCACGTCCACCCCGCTCTGGCCGGGCAGCGAAAGGTCGAGCAGCAGGACGTCGCAAGGGGTCTCGCGCAGCTTCTGCATCGCCTCCTCGCCACTGGCGGCCTCGAATTCGACGCGAATCCCGAGCTCGTCAGAGAGCATCTCCCGGAAACCCGCCCGCACGATTTTGTGATCGTCCACGATGGCCAGACGCAGCATGAGAGTTCTCCACGATTTAATGATCAAATTGTATCGGACACCCTCTGGGCCGGCCGTCTTCGCTGTCTGACATTGATGCAGGACTCGTCCTACATCCAACCCCGGAAACGTAGGACAACACCTACATCGCTATCGGCATTGAACGACTGGCTACCGGGTGGAAACGGGCAGATCATGGAAGCATCGTAGTCCTTCCGCCGACTAGGCACGTACTCGGGAGTCATCATGAACACGATCCGCCGCCTTCAGCGTCTCAGCCACAGCCCCGCCCTGCTGGGCCTGTTTGCCGGCGTGCTGGTTGCCGCCTTCGCCGCAGGCGCGATCACGGCCCAGACCCTGTCCTCGGCCAAGCGCCCGTCGATCGAACTCGTCTCGGCCACCACGGGCGACAAGGCGGCATCGGCCATCGACAGCCACGCCATCGGGCGCGACGTCTACTCCATCCGCGGCACACCCCTCGGACGCCTGACCGCCATCATCCGCGGCACCGACACCGGGAGCAGCTTTGCGCTGATCTCCACCTACGATCGGGACGCCAGCCTCGCCGGGGAGATTGCCATTCCCGTAGCCCAGCTCGACCTGCAGGGCGATCGCATCGTGCTCGGCGGCGGTGGCGGGCGCGACGATCCGGCACCGCAACGCTGGCTTCTCTGAGCGTTTCAGCCATGCGCGCGGCGCCCAGGCCCCGCGATCGGCCGTCGCTGCTCAAGCAGCGGCGATGGCGCAAGATGGCGTGCTCGGCGCACGCCTACGTACGCGGCAACACCGCGCGTTTTTATGACTGGCTGGAGGAAAGCAGCCAGGACGCGATCCCGGCCGGGCCGCCCGTCTGGATCTGCGGCGACTGCCATGTGGGCAACCTCGGCCCGGTGGTGGGTGCCGACGGGCGGATCCAGGTCATGATCCGTGATCTCGATCAGGCGGTGATCGACAACCCGGCCCATGACCTCATCCGCCTCGGCCTGTCCCTCGCCAGCGCCTGCCGCAGCGCCAACCTGCCGGGCGCCGTCAGCGTCAAGGTGGTCGATGCGCTGCTGGACGGCTATGCCCGCGCCTTCACCCGCCGCCCCCACCACAAGGACGCCCCCGGGACCATCAAGGCACTCCTCCGTGAGGCCATCGGGCGCAGCTGGAAGCAGCTGGTCCGCGAACACCTCACCCACACGCAATCGCACATTCCCCTCGGCAAGCGCTTCTGGCCCCTCTCGAAGGCCGAGCGCCGTGCGATCGCCGCTCTGCTGTCCCCCGATGCCCTCGGCCCGCTCGCCGTGGGCCTGGGCATCGCCCGCCCCGACGACGCGGTACGGATGGCCGACGCTGCCTACTGGGTGAAGGGTTGCAGCAGTCTGGGGCGGCCCCGCTACGCGGTGTTGCTTGAAATCGACGAGGCGGGTGGCCAGAACCGCCTGGCCATGCTCGACATCAAGGACGCACCGCCGGCCGCCGCGCCACGCACCACCTCCTCCGCCATGCCCCGGGATAACGCCGAGCGGGTCGTGGCGGCGGCGATGGCGCTCTCGCCCGCTCTCGGCGAGCGCATGGTCGCAGTGCGCCTGCTCGACCGCCCGATGGTGTTGCGCGAACTCGCGCCCCATGAGCTCAAGATCGAGCCCGACCACATGCCGCCGGCCGCCATCGACGAGATGGGGGCCTACTTCGGCCGCATCGTCGGCGATGCCCACGCCCGGCAGATGTCGGCTGCGCAGCGCAAGGCCTGGCACGGCATCCTGCGCGCCTCCCGCAGCACGCAGGTGGATGCGCCGTCATGGCTGTGGCAAGCCATCGTCGATGCCCTCGCCAGCCACGAGCGGGGCTATCTGCAGCACTGCCGCAGGCACATCGCCCTCATCGGGTGATGACCGTCAGCACGCGATCGGAGAGATCGCGGGTTGCCGCCACCCGGAAGGCCTGCCGTTCGCTGTCGTAATCCCGCTGCTCCAGCACGCGCCGGACCTCCCCGGCAAAGTGGTCGACCCGGATCACATTGACCGAATTCGGATGCCCGCCCCGGATGCGGTACGACGTGGCGGTGCCCGCCACCGCCATCCAGCAGGTGCCGGCCTCCGGGCCGTAGCGCACGGCCAGTGGTCGGCACAGGGGCACATGCACATGGCCCGACAACACCAGATCAGCGCCTGCGCGCGCCCACGCTCGCACGGCCTCGGATGCGCCGTGAACGATGTCACCCAGATCACCGGCGTCATGCACGTCGAGCGGATGGTGCACCACCACGATCCGCATGGGCGTCGGCCCCGCGCGGCGCAGCCGCTCCGCCACAGCCTCGATCTGCTCGGGCGACAGACTGCCGTGCTTGTGGCGCCAGGCGCGCACGCTGTTCACCCCGGTCATGAACACATCGGGCAGGCGGCGCGAATCCTCCAGCGCCGAACCAAGACACTGCCGGTAGCCCTGAAAGGGGTCGATCACCCGTTGAAGCACATTGAACAGCGGAATGTCGTGGTTACCCGGCACGACCAGCCGCGGCACAGGTGGCAGCCGCGCCACGAATGCGGCGGCGGCGGCGAACTCGGCCGGACGGGCGCGCTGGGTGACATCCCCCGACAGCACGATCAGATCGGGCTGGAGCTGCCATGCCAGGGCCAGCAGCGCCTCGACCACAGGCGGCTGCTCGGTGCCGAAATGGGTGTCGGATATCTGGAGGATGACGCTCATCCGCTCGCCTCGTCCTGCGGCGGATCGGGCGCCACCAGCCACAGGGGCTGCGATGCCACCTCGAACACCAGCGGAGTCCGCATCAGGCATTGCTCGCCGTCCATCGCAACCTTGACCTGACGCCCGCGCCACCACCCGCCCTGGGCCACCCGCAAGCGGCGAAAGACCAGCCGCTCGATCTCCTCGGCGTCGGCGAGGCGGCCGAGCGCCCCTTGCAGTGCCAGGCGGACCAGCCCAAGGCGGCCAACCGGACGCAGCACCAGACCGACCAACTGCCCCTCATCCACCTCGCCGGCTTCCGGCAGGCCGATGTCGCTCAGCTGGAGACGATTGTTGCCGACGAAGAGCGTCGAGGCGAGCAAGTGCTCGTCCACGTCGCCGGACTGGAGATGGAGGTGATGCAGACGATGCCTGCCCAGCAAGGTCAGCAGCGCGGCGCCCCAAGCGGCCGGGCGGCTACGGCCCCATTGCTGCTTGAAGGCCTCGCGGTCTTCCAGCAGCTGGGGATACAACCCGAGACTGGCATTGACCAGGAAGATCCGCTCATTCACCCGCCCCACCTGGATCGGCCTCAGGCGGCCGCCCAGCACGGCGTGGATGGCCGCCTCGGGTTCGGTCGGAAAGCCGTTGCTGCGGCCGAAGTAATTGAACGTCCCGCCGGGGATGACCGAGTAGGCGGCCCCCACCTCGAGGGCGGCCGCGGCCACCGTGTTGAGCGTACCGTCGCCCCCCACCGCCACCAGCAGGCCATTGCGGTCCCGGGCCTGCCCGGCCGCTTGGCGTGCAGTCTGCTCGAGTTCTTCGGCGTGGGTCACGAGCCGCACACTCACCTGATGCCCGCGGGCGCTCACCGTGTCGCGGATCAACGCGGCGATCGCGTCGCCCTCCTGCCGGCCGGAGGCGGCGTTGACCACCACCAACCACGGCGCGTCAGCATCAAGACGGGGCGCGTCGGCCAGCCCCATGACTCAAGCTCGCCCCGTAGCTGGGCGCCCGGCTGCGGATGGGGTGGGCTGGCAGGGCAAGGCACGCATCGGTCGGTTCCTGGTTGAGCCCCCGCGGAAACCGCAGGGGACACCCAAAGCTTAGCCTCGGCTGCCTTGGCAGGAATGTGGGCAGACCGCCCGAGGCGCTGTAGGACGTAGCCGACAGACACACGGAGCGTGTGGCGCTAAGCTGTGATCGGTAGTTGTCACTGTTTCTGACCGACTTTGTACCGAGTTATGCCCATGTCGTCTGCCCCTACATCGCTGAACACCGTGATTGTCGAAGACAACCCGGCGCTCCTCGAGCTGCTGTCCGGCATGCTGGGCGGCATCGAGCGGGTCGAGGTCGTCGGCACCGCCGCCAGTGAAGCGGAAGCGATCTCGATGATCCGCAGCACCCGCCCCAAGCTCGCCATCGTCGACCTTGAGCTGCGCGCGGGAACCGGGCTCAAGGTGCTCGGCGCCATCCAGAGCAACGCCGCCGATTTCGGTGCGCCGCGGACGGTCGTGTTTTCCAATCACGCCCACCCGATCGTGAAGTCGCGCTGCCTGGCCCTTGGCGCAGAGGCGTTCTTCGACAAATCCTTCCAGATGGACGAGCTGCTCGAGTTCGTCCAGGCCCTCGCGGAACGCACCAACTGAACGAGTAGCACCGCCGGGCCAGCCCATCTTGCAGATGGCCCGACACCAAAAGAAAAGAGGGGCGGTCTTCCGCCCCTCTTTCTTGTTGCCCTTCGGCAGGCCGGTTACGGCTTGACCACGATGTCGTTCTTGATATTCACGACGCCCGGGGTGCCGCGCGCCAGATCTTCGGCCTTGCTCCGTTCCGCGCTGCTCTTGGCAAAACCGGAGAGCTGCACCACGCCCTTCAGGGTTTCGACGCTGATGGCCATCGCGCTCACGGTGGAATCTTCGGCAAACTTGGCCTTGACGCGGGTGGTGATGGTGGCGTCGTCCACATACTGACCGACGGTGGATTGTTCGCGGGTGACGGCGCAGCCGGCAGCGGTGAAGGCGAGCAGGCCGGCAAGGGCCAGGGAGGCGGCGGTGGTTCTCATTTTGAAACTCCTTTCGGTCTTTATTCTGGCCGGGAAAGCGTGCTTCCCGATTCGTGCTGCTGATTCCAGAATAATTCCGGGCCTTGCGCCGGGCTGTCCGACAGGGCGGATTGGCCTGTAGGACAAATCTGGCCGGGCCGACCTCAGCGCCCGTCGTTATTCAGCACCAGCCGCACCAGCTCGGCTACCGAGCCGATGCCGAGCTTTTCGCGGATGTGGCAACGGTGCACCTCCACCGTCTTCTTGCTGATGCCCAGCTCCACCCCGATCTCGCGGCTGGAAAGCCCGTCGATCAGCAGATCAAGCACCTCCCGCTCCCGCGGCGACAGCAGGGCCAGCAGCTGGTTGATCGAGCGCGTGTGGCGCTGCTGGCGGTGGAGTTCGGCAGCGCGATTGACCGCGTCCTGCACCCGGTCGAGGAGCGCTTGGTCCGAGAAGGGCTTTTCGATGAAGTCGAAGGCGCCGTTGCGCATCGCCCGCACCGACATGGGGATCGATCCGTGGCCGGTGAGGAACAGGATGGGCAGCGCCGGGTTGTCGATGCGCAGCACCTCCTGCAGCTCGAAGCCACCCATCAGCGGCATGCGCACATCGAGCAGCAGACAGCCCGGCTGGTCGGCGTCGTAGCCGTCGAGGAACTCACGCCCGTTGCGGAACACCCGCACCGGGTGGCCCACCGATTCGAGCAGCCAGCGCAGGGATTCACGCACCCCGTCGTCGTCGTCCACGACGAACACGGTGGGGATGGCGGCGGGCTTAGCGGTCGGAGTCGACATGAGTGGATTCTCCAGTAGCCAGCGGCAGGCTGAAGTGAAATTTGGCACCACCGCCGGTAACGCGGGTGGCCCACAGGTGGCCGCCGTGGGAATCGACGATCGACCGGCACAGGGACAGGCCGATGCCCAGGCCCTCCTTCTTGGTGGTGTAGAAGGCGTCGAACAGGCGGTCGGGGTTGGCCTTCGGCAGGCCGTGGCCGCGGTCTTCGATGGTCAAATTCACCGTGCCGGCGGCGGTGAGGGTGGTGGAGATGACGAGCTGGCGGCGCTCCTGCGGGGTATCGACCATCGCCTCGATGCCGTTCCGGGCGAGATTGGAGATCACCTGCTCGATCAGCACCCAGTCGCAATCCACCAGCGCGGGATCGCGCAGCAGCCGGTAGCGCACGGGGATGCGCCGGGTGCGCGCCTCGATCTCGATGAAGGGCGCGATCTCCTCGACGATGGTGCGGATGTCCACCGTCTCGCGGTGGTAGCCGCTCTTGCGGGTGAAGTTGCGCACCGTGCGGATGATGCGCCCGGCCCGCTCGGCCTGGACGCGGGTGTTCTCCAGCACTTCCTTCAGGGTGGCGTCGTCGAGCCGGCCAGCATCGGCGCGGCGGATCGCCCCGCCGACGAAGTTCATGATCGCGAAGAAGGGCTGGTTGAGCTCGTGGGCCAGCGCCGAGGCCATCTCGCCGGTGGTCGATAGCCGCGCCATGTGGGAGAGCTCCATGTCCCGCTGGCGCACCCGGGCCTCGGCCTCGATGCGGCTGGTCACGTCGCGGAAGGTGACCAGCAGGCCGTTCACGCAGTGGTCCTCCAGCAGATTGACGCAGCTGCCTTCGTGCTGGCGCCAGCTGCCGTCCCGGTGCTGGATGCGGTAGGCCAGCGGAAACACCCCGCCTTCGTCCCGCGCCGCCTTCTCGAGCAGCGCCGCCAGCCGGTTGGCGTCGTCGTGCTCCATCCGCCGGAACACGCTGAAGCCGCGCACCTCGCGCTCGCGAAAGCCCAGCACCTGGCGGATCGACGGCCCCACCCAGCGCACGTGGCCAAGGCGGTCGAGGATGGCGATGCCGTCGCTGATGCTGCCGATCAGCCGCCGGTAGTAGGCCTCGCGGGCCACCAGCCGGGCCTCGGCCTCCTTGCGCTCGCGGATGTCGCGCACCAGCGCGATCACCCGCGGGTGGCCGTCGGAGATGATGCGCTTGAGGTTCACCTCGGCGGGCAGGTCGCTGCCGTCGGGCCGGCGCAGCCACCACTCGAAGATCTGCGGGCCATCGCGGATCACCCGGTGGATCAGCGCCCGCGCCGCCCGGCTGTCGCAGCCGCGGCGGGCCGAGCTGATGTCGCCCACGTCCATGCAGCGCAGCAGATCCACCGGATAACCGGTGAGGCTGGCCGCCATCCGGTTGGCGTCGAGGATCGCGCCGCTGTCCTCGTCGTGGATGAAGATCGCGTCGTTGGCGTGATCGAACACGTCCTGATAGTTGGTCGCCACCTGCATGGCATCTCTCCGCCGGCCGCTCCTGCTTTCGGCCGATAAGCACTTGTACCTAGTCGCTTAGATGCGACGCCCGATTTACGCCCCGAAACCCCGCCGATAGCCTTGTCAGCACCTGCCGTCGATGACGGAACGACGCTCGTAAATGTGAAATTACAGTGTAAATCGAATTGAAAAATTAGCCATCGGCTTCCGGCCAGCGGGATCTCGCCCACCCCGCGTACCGGTGCCAAGCGTAACCCCAGCCCCCAACGCAAGGAGTGAATTCCATGAGCCAGAAGCCAACCAGCGCACAGCGCGAAGTGGTCGTCTCCACCTACACCCGCGGCATCGTCGGGCCGGGCAACCCGATGCTCGGCCCGGTGGCCGACGGCGGCACCATCCGCGTCGGTACGCCGCCGGGCTGCTGGGGCCCGATGATCACCCCCAAGTTCCAGGGCGGCCATGAAGTCTCCCAGCCGGTCGCCGTCGAAGGCGCCCAGGTGGGCGACGCCGTGGCGATCCACATCCAGCGCATGGAGGTCACCTCGCTCGCCACCTCGTCGGGCGTGATGGCCTTTGTGGATGGCCGCTACCTGGGCGACCCCTTCGTCGCCAAGCTGTGCCCGAGCTGCGGCACCGTCAGCCCGCCCAGCCACATCGAGGGCATCGGCGACGAGGCCGTGCATTGCGACGTGTGCGGCGCTGAAGTGAATGCCTTCCGCTTCACCAACGGCTACGTGATCGTCCTCGACAAGGACAACAACGTCTCCCTCACCGTCGACAAGGCCGCCGCCGAGCGCCTCGCCGCCCACGCCAAGGACAACGCCCGCCTGCCCGAGCATTCCTAGCAGCACTCGATTTTGTCGCTGGCCCGCGCCGACATCGTCGGCCTCGCGGCCCACATGCAGCCCTTCCTCGGCAACATCGGCACCACCCCGTCGAAGGATCTGCCGGATTCCCACAACGCCGGCGACTTCGGCAGCTTCCTGGTGGATGCGCCCCACGCCTATGCGATGACCCAGGCCGAGCTCGAACAGCACAAGACCGACGGCCACATGGACACCAACTCGGTGCGGGCCGGGGCGATCCTGATCTGTCCGGTCAAGGTGACCGGCGCCGGCATCTACATGGGCGACATGCACGCCCAGCAGGGCAACGGCGAAGTGGCCGGCCACGCGACGGACGTGTCGGGCATCACCGAGGTGAAGGTGGAGGTCATCAAGGGCCTCGACATTGACGGCCCGATCCTGCTCCAGCGCCCCGACGACCTGCCGCCCATGGCTCGCCCCATGAACCGCGAGCAGCGCGCCGCGGTGCAGGCCCTGGCCGAGCGCTTCGGCCAGGCCACGATCGAGGAGAACGGCCCGATCACCTTCATCGGCACCGGGCGCACCCTCAACGACGCCACCCACAACGGCGTCGACCGCGCCGCCAAGGTCACCGGCCTGTCGCCGGAGGAGATCCTCAACCGCGCCACCATCGCCGGCTCCATCGAGATCAGCCGCCTGCCCGGCGTGGTGCGCGTCACCTTCCAGTGCCCGATGAGCATCCTCGACCGCATCGGCGTCGGCCACCTCGTGCGCCAGCAATACGGCCTCGACGCCGCCTGAACTCCCATCCACACCCACCCAAACTGAAGGAGCACACCCATGAATGCCCCCAACGACCTGAAATGGGCCGCGAAATATCCTGATCTCGGCACCGGCCCGATCCCGGTCGAACCCTGCATCTCGCCGGAGTTTTACGAGCAGGAACGCCAGAAGGTCTTCCTCAAGAGCTGGCTGAAGGTCGGCCGCGTCGAAGAGATCGCCAAGCCCGGCGACTACAAGGTCAAGAAGCTGGCCTTCGCCAAGACCTCGGTGATCCTGATGCGCGGCAAGGACGGCCAGATCCGCGGCTTCCACAACACCTGTTCACACCGCGGCAACAAGGTCGTCGTCGAGACCGGCGAGGAGACCTTCGGCCGCAACAAGGCCGCGGTGGTCACCTGCCGCTTCCACGGCTGGGTGTACAACGCCCACGGCAGCATCGTGCAGGTGCCCGAGGAGAACAAGTTCTCCGCCGACTTCGACAAGGCCAGGAACGGCCTCACCCCGGTGCACACCGACGTGTGGGAAGGCTTCATCTTCGTCAATCTCGACCCGTCCGAGAACGTCACCCCGCTGGCCGAGTTCCTCGGCGGCATCGGCACCCACCTGTCCGGCTTCCCGTATGGCGAGCTGTCCCAGTGCTTCAGCTACCACACCTACCTGGACTGCAACTGGAAGGTCGCCCACGACGCCTTCGCCGAGGCCTACCACGTGGCCACCATCCACGCCGGCTCCTTCCCCAACGTGTTCTCGTCGGGCCTGCAGAACGTCGAGCTGTTCGGGCCCCACCGCACCACCGCGATCTGCCTGTCCCTCAACGCCGAGCCGACCCCGGTCGCCAAGATCGCCAACGCGCTGGCCACCGGCTCCCTGGTCGCCCAGCGTGGCGCCTCGATGCTGCCGCCGACGGTGAACCCGGATCGCCGCGACGACTTCTCCTTCGAGCTGTCGGTGCTCTTCCCCAACCTGCTGCTGCACGTGTCGGAAGGCATCTGGTTCACCCACCAGTTCTGGCCCATCTCCCACAACAAGACCCTGTGGGAAGGCAAGTACTACGTCCGCCCGGCCAAGACCAACAGCCAGCGCTGGGCCCTGGAGCACGCCCAGTGCCTGCAGCGCAACGCCTGGCTGGAAGACACCGCGACGATGGAAGACACCCAGACCGCCCTCGAATCCGGCGCCAAGCAGGTGATGTACCTGCAGGACGACGAAATCCTGATCCGCCACGGCTACCACGCCCTCGAAGCCTACATGCACGCCAAGTAAGGAACACCGCGATGACCGACCTTTCCCTGCCCAAGTCCTTCGAAGTCCTCGAGCCGCTGGTCGCCACCTGGGCGCTGGCCACCCAGGACGAACGTCAGCAGCGCCGCATCCACAGCAGCCGCGGCGAGCTGCGCGCCTTCTACGAAGCCATGCTGCCGCGCCTGCCGGACATCCTCACCCACGTGGATACCTTCCCGCTGGGCGAGCTGCCGCCGGCCTCGGCGCGCCTGTTCCACCTGGCCCTGTCGCTGGCCGAGGTGGCGCCGCACATCGAGCTCTACGGCGGCGACCCGAAGGTGCCCTACAGCTTCGACGAAGCCCGCTTCGTCGCCGAGCACGGCCGCGTCGCCGCGTAAGCGCACTCGATCATGAAGCCAGCTCCGGATCTCGCCGCCCGCCTCACCCGCCTCGAAGACATCGAGGCGATCCGCACCCTGGTGGCCCGCTACGCCCTCGGCGCCGACCGCAACAACGACCCGGCCATCCTCGGGCCGCTGTTCGCCAAGGACGCCGAATGGGTGTGCGAAGGCTTCGGCCACTACCGGGGTCGCGACGAGATCTCCGCGGAGCTGGCGCGGATCGGCCGCGAGGGCATCCGCTGGTCGCTGCACTACATGGTCTCGCCCCTCGTCGAGCCGTCCCCCGACGGCCGCCGCGCCCGCTGCCACTGGTACCTGTGGGAGCTGGCGCGGGTCGGCGAGGAGGCCGAGGCCCACTGGATCGGCGGCTGGTACGAAAGCCGCCTCAAGAAAGGCAGGAAGGGCTGGCGCTTCACCCACGTCCGCCTGCACCTGAAGCTCCTGAGCCCGCACGCCGACGGCTGGAAGACCCTGCCGGCGGCCGACTGAACCCACACAGATTCCGAGGACCCAATCATGCGCAAGATCTCCATCATCGGTGGCGGCCAGGCCGGCCTGCTGCTCGGTTTCGCCCTCCTCGACAAGGGCTATTCCGTCTCCCTCTACACCGACCGCAGCCCCGAGCAGGTGCTCAACAGCCGCATCCCCAGCACCGCCTTCCTGTTCGAATCCACCCTCGCCACCGAGCGCGAGCTGGGCCTCAACTTCTGGGAAGACCTCGTTCCCTACGGCGAAGGCATGCACGTGGATTTCCGCGGCCCCGACGGCAGCATCGGCCTCACCGTGCAGGGCCGCCTGGGCGACCTGCAGGGCCAGGCCCTCGACCAGCGCACCAAGTTCTCCCGCTGGCTGCAGGAATTCCCCCGCCGCGGCGGCAAGCTGGTCATCCAGGCGGTGTCGGTGGCCGATCTGGAGAAGATCGCCGCCGAATCCGACCTCACGATGGTCGCCGCCGGCAAGGGCCAGATCAACGCCTTCTTCGCCCGCGACGACGAGCGCAGCGTGCACAGCGCCCCGCCGCGCAACCTCGCCGCGATGCTCCTCACCGGCCCCAAGCTCACCGGCGACCATCCGTGGAAGCGCGTGCCCTTCCGCCCGCTGCGCTTCAACTTCATCGCCGGCGTCGGCGAATACTTCTCGCTGCCCTTCTACACCCACACCCGCGGCGAGTGCCGCAGCTTCCTGTTCGAAGCCATCCCCGGCGGCCCGATGGACCGCTTCCAGGACGCCAAGGACGGCCACGAGCTGCTGGAGATCGCCCGCCAGGTGATCGCCGAGTTCGCCCCGGACGACCTGCACCACATGGAAGGCGCCGAGCTCACCGATGAGGACGCCTGGCTGAAGGGCGCCTTCGTGCCCACCGTGCGTAAACCCATCGGCCAGCTGCCCTCCGGCGCCTGTGTGATGGCCATCGGAGACACCGCGGTGCTCAACGACCCGATCGCCGGCCAGGGCTCCAACAACGCCGCGCGGATGGTGCGCCACCTGGTCGCCCGCATCGTCGCCAACGGCAACGCCGCCTTCGACGCCGCCTGGATGAAGGACACCTTCGAGACCTTCTGGGACGAATCCGCCAGCTACACCACCGCCTTCACCAACGCCCTGCTCAACCCGCCGGGCGAGCCGGTGATGACCGTGCTCGGCGCCGCCTCCCAGCACCCGCCGGTGGCCGACGCCTTCATGCGCTGCTTCGACAACCCGCGCAACTACTGGCCGTGGATCGCCGATCTGGACGAAGCCCGCAATTTCGTCGCCAGCCACGTGGAGGAACGCTGTGCAGCCTGACGCCCACGCCGCCCGCTGGGCGGGGGATGGCCCGAGCGGCGATCCCCAGGCCCTGCGCAAGGCCCTCGGCAGCTTCGCCACCGGCGTGACGGTCGTCACCACCGTCGCGCCGGACGGCAGCCCCGTCGGCCTCACCGCCAGCTCCTTCAACTCGGTGTCGATGGACCCGCCGCTGATCCTGTGGAGCCTCTCCAACCGCTCGCCCAGCCTGGCCGCCTTCACCGAAGGCAGCCACTTTGCGGTGAATGTGCTGACCGACGAGCAGGTGGACCTGTGCCACCGCTTCGGACGCCCGGTGGCCGACAAGTTCGCCGGCCTGACGGTGACGCCCGGCGCCGGCGGCGCGCCGCTGCTGCCCGGCGCTGCGGCGCAGTTTGAATGCGCGCTGGAAGCCGTCTATCCCGGCGGCGACCACCAGATCCTGCTCGGCCGGGTGCTGCGCTTCCGCTGGAGCGAGCGCACGCCGCTGCTGTTCTGTCGCGGCAAGCTCGGCGCCGCCCTGCCCGCCGAACCGGCCCTGGCCGGCTGATTGCCGGCAGGGCAGTGAGGAGTAAGGGGTGAGGAGTGAGGGGACCGGGCTGAGGCTCGGTGCGCTGACGCCTCCCACCTACCCAACGACAAAACATCAAGGAACCGACATGAGAGGACTCAAGGACAAGGTGGTGATCGTCAGCGGCGGCGCCACCCTCATCGGCGCCGCCATCGCCCGGGCCTTCG
Source organism: uncultured Zoogloea sp. (assembly GCF_937894855.1). Taxonomy (NCBI): domain Bacteria; kingdom Pseudomonadati; phylum Pseudomonadota; class Betaproteobacteria; order Rhodocyclales; family Zoogloeaceae; genus Zoogloea; species uncultured Zoogloea sp. The sequence continues at coordinate 25,951 of NZ_CALAYQ010000082.1, read as the reverse complement.
TGGCCGAGGGGGCGAAGGTGGTCATCGCCGACATCGACAGCACCGGCGGCATGACACTCGTGGCCGAGCTGGGCGAGACCACCCGCTTCGTCGCCACCGACGTGAGCCGCGACGCCGACATCGACACCTGCGTGCAGGCCACGGTAAAGGCCTTCGGGCGCATCGACTGCCTGGTGAACGTGGCCGCCGTCTACGCCGACAACGGCCCCGCCTCGCCGCGGGAAGACTGGGAGAAGGCCTTCGCGGTGAATGTGTTCGGCGCGGCGATGTTCCTGCGCGCCTGCCGCCCGCACATGGCCCACGGCAGCGCGGTGATCAACTTCGGCTCCACCAGCGCCGGCGTGGCCCAGGCCGGTCGGTGGACCTACCCGGCCACCAAGGCCGCGGTGCTCCAGCTCACCCGCAGCGCGGCGCTCGATCTCGCCGCCGACGGCATCCGGGTGAACGCCGTGTCGCCGGGCTGGACGTGGTCCGGCATCCTCGACCAGATCTCCGGCGGCGACCGCGACAAGGTGAACAGCGTCGCCCGCCCCTTCCACATGCTCGGACGCATTGGCGATCCGGCCGAAGTGGCCGACGCGGTGCTGTTCCTCGCCTCCGACCACGCCCGCTTCATCACCGGCAGCAACCTGCCGGTAGATGGCGGCTACGCGGCGCTCGGCCCCGAGCAGGCCACTTCCCCCATCTCGGAGCTGCTGTCATGACCCGCCTGCCCCTGCGCCTCACCCTTCTCGCTGCCGCGCTCGCCACCAGCCTGCCGGCCCTCGCCACCAACGGCACCATGCCCCACGGCTACGGCATCAAGGCCCAGGGCATGGGCGGCGCGTCCATCGCCCTGCCCCAGGATGCCCTGGCCGCCGCCAACAACCCCGCCGGCATGGCCTTCGTGGGCAACCGGCTTGACCTGGGCCTCGCGGTGGTGATGCCCAAGCCCGCCTCCACCTTTGGCGGCACCGACTTCGACGGCGACGGCGTGAAGGCCATCCCGATCCCCGAGTTCGGCTACAACCGCATGCTCGACAGCCGCCAGTCCGTCGGCGTGTCGGTGTACGGCAACGGCGTGACCACCAAGTACGACAAAAACATCCTCGGCGGCCCCGGCAGCGGCAAGGACGGCGCCAAGCTGATGCAGGTCATCGTCTCGCCCACCTACGCGGTCAAGCTCTCCGACTCCCAGGCCGTCGGCGTGTCGCTCGACCTCGCCTACCAGCGCTTCCGCGTGGACGGCGTGCCCGACGCCAACGGCCAGGAAGGCCAGGGCGCCGAGACCTCGATGGGCGCCGGCTTCAAGCTCGGCTGGACCGGCCAGGTAAGCGAGAAGGTCACCCTCGGCGCCATGTACGCGGCGCGGATGCGCATGGGCAAGCTCGACGCCTACCGCAACCTGCTCGCCCACAACGGCGAGTTCGACGTACCCGAGCGCTACGGCGTGGGCATCGCTGTGCGGCCGGTGGAAGGCGTGGTGATCGCCGCCGACCTGATGCGGGTGAACTGGGGCGACATCAACTCGCTGGGTAACCCCCTCACCGCGCCTCAGGCGGGCTTTGGCTGGCACAGCCAGACCATCAGCCGCATCGGCGCCAGCTGGCAGGCCACCCCGGCGCTGCAGGTGCGCGGCGGCTTCAGCCACGGCACCCAGATCGTCGCCGCGAAGGACGCCACCCTCAACTACCTGGCGCCCGTCACGCCCCAGAACCACGTCACCGCCGGCGCCACCTGGACGCTCCCCGACCGCAGCGAGCTGTCGGTGGTGTACGCCCGCGTGCTGGGCGAGGAAGTGAAGGGCACCGGCCCCAGCGCCGGCGTCGATGTGCGCATGTCGCAAAACTGGATCGGCGCCGCCTACGCCTGGAAGTGGTAACCCGGCCGGCCGGGCTTCGGCCCGGCCCACGACGACAAGAAAGGACATCCCCATGAAACAGCTCTGCTCCACCCGCGACGTGCCCGCCGGCGGCTGCCACCGCATCGAACTCACCGATCGCCCGCCTCTGGCGGTGTTCAACCTTGACGGCCGCTTCTACGTCACCGACGACACCTGCACCCACGGCGACGCATCCCTGTGCGACGGCGAGATCGACTGCGACGACGGCGTGGTCGAGTGCCCCTACCACCAGGGCGCCTTCGAGATCGCCACTGGCCGCCCGGCTGGCGCGCCGTGCTCGATCCCGCTGCGCGTCTATCGCGTCGAGGTGAAGGACGAGGCCATCTACGCCGCCATCGACGAGACGGAGGCCGCATGTCCGTGATCACCGTAAACGACGGCGAGGCCGTCTTCGACTGTGCCGAGGGCGACACCCTGCTCCGCGCCGGCCTGCGCGCCGGGCTGGCGCTGCCCTACGAGTGCGGTGTGGGCGCCTGCGGCTGCTGCCGCTGCGAGGTGACCGCCGGCGAAGTCGCCAACCTGTGGCCCGAGGCGCCGGGCCTATCGGATCGCGACCGCCGCAAGGGCCGCGTGCTGGCCTGCCAGAGCCGGCCGACCGGCGACGTCCACCTCAAGCTGCGCCTGCCGCCCCAGCCAGAGCCGGCGATCCGCCCGGTGCGCCACCACGCCACCCTCGTCGCCAGCCGGCAGATCACCCACGACATCCGCGAGTTCGTGCTGCGCACCGACGCCCCGGCGGTTTTCCGCCCCGGCCAGTACGCGCTGCTGGCCCTCCCCGGCCTCGACCGGGAGCGCGCATACTCCATGGCCAACCTGCCCAACGGGGCGGGAGAGTGGCACTTCCGCATCCGCAAGGTGGCGGGCGGCGGCGCGTCCACCACGCTGTTCGAGCGCCTCGCGGTGGGCGCCAGCGTCGGCCTTGACGGCCCCTACGGCCTCGCCCACCTGCGCACCGACAGCCCGCGGGACATCGTGTGCATCGCCGGCGGCTCGGGCCTCGCGCCGATGCTCTCCGTCGCCCGCGGCGTGGCGGCCGATCCGGCGCTGGCTGGCCGGCGGGTGGATTTCTTCTACGGCGGACGCACCCCGTCCGACCTGTGCGGCGAGGCCGATCTGGCGGCCCTGCCCGGCTTTGGCGAAACGATCCGCTACCACGCCGCGGTGTCGGACCCGGACGCCGCCGCCCGCGATGGCTGGCGCGGCCCGGTGGGCCCGGTCCATCAGCTGGCCGAAGCGGTGCTGGGCGAACGGCTCACCGAGGCCGAGTTCTACCTCGCCGGCCCGCCGCCGATGGTCGAGGCCGTCCAGCAGCTGCTGCAGGTCACCCACCGCCTGCCGCCCGAGCGCATCCACTTCGACCGGTTCTTCTGAGCGATGGACATCGACACCCTCATCGGCACCATTGCCGGTTGCCTCAGCACCGCCGCCTTCGTGCCCCAGGCCTGGCAGATCTGGAAGACCAAAAGCGCGCGGGACGTGTCGTGGGCGATGTACGCGGTGCTGATCGCCGGCGTGGCCCTGTGGATCGTCTATGGCCTGCGCCGGGGCGCGCTGCCGCTGGTGCTCACCAACGGGGTGATCCTGGCGGTGGCACTGGTGATCCTGGCGATGAAGCGCCGGTTCGGCGACGGCGCCGGCTAGGAACGGGTGGTGAGCACCCGCGCGGCCTGGTCGTACAGGCCGATGAAGTGGCTCATCACTTTGGTGGCGCCGCGGAGCTGCTCGCGCAGCTGCTCCATCTCCTCGGCCGGGGCCAGCACCAGATCACGCCGGCGGGCCACGAAGGCGGCCACCACCTCGCGACCGTCCTCGGTGGTGCGGTAGGTGGTGCCGCGGGCCGAGCGGTCGCTGGCCTTCTCGATGAGCCCGGCCTTCAGCAGCTTGCGCACGCTGTACTGGATGTTGGCCAGGTCGTCCCGGTTCATGAAGCGGCTGATGTCCGACAGGCTCTTGGGCCGGTCGAGGGTCTGGATGATGTGCAGCACCATGTTGTCCTGCCCGGAGAAGCTCGCCTCGTCCGACACCCCGGCCAGCCCCTGCATGTTGTAACGCCCGAAGGCCTCGCACAGGCAGATCAGGGCATGCTCGAACTCGGCCACCACCCGCTCGGCGTCGGAGGCGGCCAGATGCCAGGGCTGCGCCGCCTCCGCGTCTTGGGCGGGCGCATCATCGACGGCATCGGGGGTGGCAGTGCGTCTTGCGGTCACGGCGGGGCACTCAATCGGTTGGAACAGGCCAGAATCTAACCCAGATCCGGCCCGCCCGCAGGCCACCCCATCGGCCTACGACGAAAGGTGTAGATCGCAGAACGGCCTCACCGGCCCCGGGGGCCCTGCCAGAATGGCAAAAATATGCCCGTACCCGTTTGATCTTCAGGCGATGGCGCTATAACATCCCGGCCTCATATTGTTAAAGATCGTTGCCGGACGAATCGCATACTCACGGCAGATCGTGGAAGGATCCATGAAGCCGCAGCATCTCACCCCAGTCATCGCTCTTTCCTGCGCGCTCGCCCACGCCGACGCGCCGCCATCGGCTTCCGGCGACATCACGAACCTTCCCCTCAGCGGTTTTGTCGAGGCCACCAGCCTCGAACAGCTCGCCGATCTGGTGGTCACCGACACCAAGCTCGGCCAGACTCCGGATTCCGTCACCCAGCGCATCGTCGTCCTCAAGAGCGACGAGATCGCGCGCCTGCCCACGCCCAACGGCAACCTGGCCGAGCTGATGCGCCACACCTCCGGCCAGTTCGTCAATGTGCTGTCCCGCAACGATTCCAACTGGGGCTCGTACGCCGGCCTCGGGCCCAAGTACAACAGCTACCTCCTCGACGGCCTGCCGATCGACGCCTTCGCCGACGCCATGAGCCTCGACAGCGCGGCCATCGAGCGCATCGAGATCCACAAGGGCCCGGCCTCGGTGCTGTACTCCAACTACCTGACGATGGATTTCGTCGGCAACGAGGCGCCGCTGGCCGGCACCACCAACTTCGTGCTGAAGAACCGCGTGGACACCCCGCTCACCCGCTTCGCCGCGGGCTTCGGTTCGTGGGGCACCCGCGCCGCGCGGGCCTACACCCAGGGCGCCAGCGGCCCGCTCAGCTACATCGTGAGCGCCAGCCACGAACTCGCCGACTACCGCCAGTACGGCACCCCGGGTTCGTGGCTGCAGACCACCAGCCGGCCCCACTACGAGAAGGACCGGGTCTTCACCAACCTGTCCTACGCCCTGGGCCGGCCCGACCACACGATCAGCCTGTATTACCAGTACACCGCCCACCAGAGCACCATGGGCCGCCCGAACCGGGATTTCGACCACGCCTACAACACCTTCAACTTCGCCTACAACAACGCCATCAACGACGACTGGCACCTCCAGTTCAAGTACGGCGAACGCCACTACGACCGGCGCTTTTCCAACGACAACTACCCATCCAGCCTGGCTCTGGTCAATCGCGACCTCAACCGCCAGACCATCCGCCCGGCCGACCTGACCGCCAGCTACCGCCACGCCCGGGATTCGCTGCTCACCCTGGGCGTCGATGGCCAGTGGGTCGACTACGAAACCGAAACCCGCAGCCCCGCCGGCGTGGGCACCCCCGCCAACCGGGCCGAGGCCCGCTCCACCGGCTACTTCGTCCAGGAAAAGCTGCGCTGGAACGACTGGGTGCTGCGCGCCGGCCTGCGCCGCAACACCATCCACCACGACTACGCGCTGCTGGGCGGCAACGCGCCCACCACCACCAGCGCCGCCTGGAGCAAGAACCTCTGGAGCGTCGGGGCGCGCTACAACCTGTCGCCCGGGCTCGCCTTCTACGGCAACGCCGGCTCCAGCTTCATGGTGCCCACCGCCAAGCAGATCGGCGGCACGGTGCCCACGCCCGGCGCCAGCGGCGAGCTGCCCAACCCGGCCCTGCGCCCCGAAAGCGGCATCGGCCGCGATCTGGGTGTCGACTGGCAGGCCACCTCCGCCCTGCACCTCAACCTGCGCGGTTTCGTGAACACCATCAGCGACGCCATCGTCACCAACATCGTCAGCGCCGTGCCCTCCCAGGTGCGCTCCGAAAACGCCGGCGGCGCCCGCTCGGCCGGCTTCGAGCTGGATTCCCGCTACGCCCTCGGCGCCGGCCTCACCGCCTTCGCCAACTTCACCCACACCCGCACCCGGATCAGCGACAACCTCAACCCCGGCAACGACGGCAGCCAGATCCCCTTCGCGCCGGATCGCCTCGCCAACGCCGGGCTGGTCGTCCCGCTCCCCGGCGAACTCGTCGTGGCGGCCTATTACCACTGGGTCGGCCGGTACTACGACAGCACCGACCAGGCCAGCCGGCAGTCCTTCGGCAACTACGGGGTGATCAACCTGCGCGCCCAGAAGGTGCTCTCCCGCACGGCCGGCTACACCGCGCTCGCCACTGCCGACCTGAACAACCTCACCGATCGCCAGTACCGCATGCCCTTCGACTTCCGCGATCCGGGCATCAGCGGGTTTGCCGGCGTCGAAGTGCGCTACTGATCACCGCGGCCGCCACGCGATGCGCGCATCTGCCTCCCGATCACGCCGCAGCCCGTTCGTCCTGGGCTGGCTGCTGAGCCTGCTGCTGGCCTTCGCCCACGCCCCGGCCTGGGCCGCCGGCGAACTCGAAGCCAAGATCAAGGCCGCCTACGTGTTTCATGTGCTCAAGTTCGTCGACTGGCCCCAGGCCGGCAGCGAACCCCTGCGCCTGTGCGTCGCCGGCACCGACGCCGTGGGCCAGCTCCTCGCCGAGCTCTCCGGCAAGCAGATCAAGGATCGCAGCCTGCGGGTCGTCATGGACCCGGGCACCGATCTCGCGGGCTGCAACGCCCTCTTCATCGGCCGCTCCGAACGTCGCTGGCAGGACATCCTCGGCCGGCTGCGCGGCAGCGTCCTCACCATCAGCGACGTGGACGGCTTCGCCTCGGCGGGCGGCATCGTCGGCTTCTTCTCCGACAACGGGCGGATCAAGCTCGACATCAACCCCGACGCGGCCCGCCAGGCCAACCTCAAGATCAGCGCCAAGCTGCTCGAACTGGCGAGAACGGTGCAATGATGCAGCCCGCTCCCGACAAGCGCGGCCTCTTCGACCGCATGCAGATCAAGACCAAGCTGGTCCTGCTCATCGTGCTGACCAGCGTGGTCGCACTGATCGTCCAGGCCGCCGGCTTCGTCGCCTACGAACGGATGCGCGTCACCGACCAGCTGGTCAGCGATCTCTCCACGCTTGCCCGCATCGTCGCCAACCGCAGCACCGCCGCCCTCATCTTCAACGACGACAAGGTCGTGAGCGAGACCCTCACCGCCCTGAAGGTCAAGCGGGCCATCGTCGCCGCCTGCGTCTACGACGCCGACGGACGCGTCTTCGCCCGCTACGACAGCGGCGAGGAACGCCCCTTCCGCTTCCCGCCCCCCGCCACTGCTGGCGGCACGGTGATCGAAGACGGCTACCTGCATCTCACCGAACCGGTCATCGAGGACGGCGTGCAGCTGGGCACCGTGTTCATCCGCGCCAGCTTTGCCGAGCTCAACCAGCTGTGGCGCGACTACCTGCTGTTCGCCGGGCTGATCGCCCTGGCGGTGTCCTTCATCGCCCTGCTGGCCGCCACCCGCTGGCAGCGCGTCGTCGCCGGGCCGATCGAGCGCCTCACCCGCACCGTCAAGACGATCTCCACCAACAAGGACTACCGCCTGCGCGCCAGCGCCGAGAGCGAGGACGAGGTGGGCACCCTGGTGGATGTCTTCAACGGCATGCTCGACGCCATCGAGGAGCGCAACCAGGCCCTCATCAACAGCAACCACCGGCTGTCCGACAACGAAGCCCAGCTCAAGCTCGCCAACGAAGAACTCGAAGAACGGGTGCGGGCCCGCACCGCCGAGCTCCAGGCCCTGTTCGACTCGGCCAGCGTGGGCATCGTGCTGGTGCGCGACGGCACCATCACCCACCAGAACCGGCGCATGGACGAGATGTTCGGCCTCGGCGACGTCACCGCCAGCGAACTCGCCAGCCTGTGGCGCAGCGGCCCGGAAGGCGCCGAGGTCGAGGCCGCCCTGGCCCGGGGCGAGACGATCCGCCGCGAGCTGGAAATCCCCCAGCCCGAGGCCGGCCGGATGTGGGTGCGCATGTCGGCCCGGGTGATCGACGCCGCCGACCCGTCCCGCGGCATGGTGGGCGTCGTCGAGGACATCACCGCCGAGCGCGCCGCGATGGACGAGATGATCCGCGCCAGGACCCTCGCCGAGGACGCCTCGCGGATGAAGTCCGAGTTCCTCGCCACCATGAGCCACGAGATCCGCACCCCGATGAACGCCATCATCGGCATGCTCTACCTGGCCCTCAAGACCGAGCTGCCGCCCGGCCTCTCGAACTACCTTTCCAAGGCCCAGGGCGCCGCCCATTCGCTGCTGGGCATCATCAACGACATCCTCGACTTCTCGAAGATCGAGGCCGGCAAGCTCGAAATCGAATCCATCGAGTTCGGCCTCGACGCGGTGCTCGAACAGCTCAAGGACACCATCGTCCTGCAGGCCGAACAGAAGGGCATAGAGTTCCTGATCCGCTACGACGTCACCATCCCGCCGGTGCTGGTGGGCGACCCGCTGCGCCTCGGCCAGATCATGCTCAACCTGTGCAGCAACGCGGTCAAATTCACCGAGAAGGGTGAAGTCGAACTCGCCTTCCGCTGCATCGAGGCCACCGACACCGACCTCACCCTGCATTTCTCGATCCGCGACACCGGCATCGGCATGACGCCCGAACTCGTCAGCCGGCTGTTCCAGAAATTCACCCAGGCCGACCAGACCACCACCCGCCGCTTCGGCGGCACCGGCCTCGGCCTCGCCATCAGCAAGCACCTGGTCGAGCTGATGGACGGGCGGATCTGGATCGAGGAATCCGCCCCGGGCAAGGGCACCACGGTGTGCTGCACCGTGCATCTCAAGGTCTCGCCCGAAGCCCGCACCCACCGCCAGCGGCTTGTGGAGAAGGCCGGCCCGCTGCTCGCCGGCATCCACGTGCTGGTGGTGGACGACAACGAGGTCTCGCGGGAGATCGTTGCCGAGATGCTGCGTTTCTTCCACCTGGAAGTCAGCGTCGCCTCCAACGGCCCCACCGCGATGGCCATGCTCCAGGCCGCCGACCCACCCTTCGACATCGTGCTGATGGACTGGCGCATGCCGATGATGAACGGCGATGAAGTCACCCGGCGCATCCAGGCCAACCCGGCCATCCAGCACAAGCCGAAGATCGTGATGATCACCGCCTACGGCCGCGAGGACGTCATCCGCGCCTCCGAGCAGGCCGGCGCCGACGCCTTCCTGGTCAAGCCGGTGTCGCCGTCGATGCTCCTCGACACCATCCTCACCAGCCTCGGCCGCGGGCGCATTCTCGAAGAGCGGCGCGCCAGCGCCCTGCGCCCGGGCAGCTGCGATCTGCGCGGCGCGCGCCTGCTGCTGGTCGAAGACAACGACATCAACCGCGAATTCGCCACCGAGCTGCTGCGCAGCATGAACACCGTGGTCGATTCCGCCGTGAATGGCGCCGAGGCCGTCGCAATGGTCCGCGAAAACGCCTACGCGGCAGTACTGATGGACATCCACATGCCAGTGATGGACGGCCTCGAAGCCGCCCGGCAGATCCGCGCCCTGGGCAATCAGCCCGGCGGCGAACGCTTCCGCGATCTGCCGATCATCGCCATGACCGCCCTGGCGATGGCCCACGACGAGCAGCGCAGCCTCGCCGCCGGCATGAACGACCACATCACCAAGCCCGTGGCGCCGGATCGCCTGCAGGCCACCCTCGCCCGCTGGCTCCAGATTCCCCAGACCGCCCAGCTGCTGCCCGCCAGCACCAGCAACCTCGATGACGACCTGCACCGCCTGACCACCATCGACTGCGAGCAGGGCGTGCGCCGCATCGGTGGCGACCAGGGCGCCTACCGCAAGCAGCTCCTGCGCTTCCGGGCCCGCTACGCCGGCGCCGCCGACACCCTCGCCACGATGATCGACGAGCGCCCCCTGCGGGAAGCCGAGGAGTTCTGCCACGCCCTCAAGGGCGTCTGCGGCAACATCGGCGCCGACGCCCTGTTCGCCTGCGTGACCGACATCGACAACCAGCTCAAGCAGGAGACCCGCCCCGAGCCCGCCGATCTGTCCCGGATGGCCCGGCTGCTGGGCGAGGTGATGGCCGACATCGAGCGCCTCGAAACCCCGCCGGAAGCCGCGCCATCCGCCGCCAGCATGGAGCCTGCCGAGGCAGGCCAACAGGTGGCACAATTGATCGAATTGCTGGAATCCGACCTGGGCGCTGCCCAGGCGGTCATGACGACGCTGCGCGCAGGCGTCGCCGGCACGGCGGTGGAAACCGTCATCCGGGAGATCGCCGAGAAGCTCGATCTCTTCGAGATCGACGAAGCCATCGCCCTGCTCAAACGCCTGCACGCTGAACTGGCCGGCCCGCCATGAACGAGACCCCCGCCGCACCCGCCGACAAGAACCACAAGCCGCGCATCCTCATCGTCGATGACGTGCACGAGAACCTGCACGTGCTGGTCGGCATCCTGCGCAACGATTTTGCCGTCGTCGTCGCCACCTCCGGCCCCAAGGCCCTCGATCTGGCCACCCGCCAGCCGGCCCCCGAGCTGATCCTCCTCGACATCCGGATGCCCGGGATGGACGGCTACGAGGTGCTCCACCGCCTCAAGTCCGATCCCGCCACCGCCGACATCCCGGTGATCTTCGTCACCGCCCTGGCCGAAACCGCCGACGAAGCCGTCGGCCTGCGCCTGGGCGCCGCCGACTACGTCACCAAGCCGGTCAATCCCGAGCTCCTGCTGCTGCGCGTGCGCAACCAGCTCGAACTGCGCTGCCACCGCCGCAAGACCGCCGCCGGCAACGGCGCCGAAGCCGTGCTGCGCGCCGAGAAGCCCACCCTGCTGCTGGTGGACGACATCCCCGAGAACCTCCACGGCCTGTCCACCGCGCTCCACGAAGACTACCGAATCATGGTGGCCGCCAACGGCCAGCGCGCGGTCGAACTGGCCACCGGCCCCAACCCGCCCGATCTGGTGCTCCTTGACATCATCATGCCGGGCATGGACGGCTACGAGGTGTGCCGGCGGATCAAGTCCAGCCCCAGCGGCGGCCGCATCCCGGTGATCTTCGTCACCGTCGCCGACAGCGTGGTGGACAAGCTCCACGGCTTCTCCATCGGCGCCGCCGACTACATCACCAAGCCCTTCGACATTGACGAAGTGCGCGCCCGGGTGCGCACCCACCTGGATCTCAGCCGCCTCCAGCGCTCCCTCGAACAGCTCATCGAAGAGCGCATGGCCTCGCTGCAGGAAGCCAACGAGGCCCTCGCCGAGAGCAAGGAGAAGTACCGCATCCTGGCCGAGTACTCCCCCAACTGGGAATACTGGATCGACCCCCAGGGCCGCTACCTGTACGTCTCGCCAGCCTGCCAGGACGTCTCCGGCTACAGCGCGGTGGATTTCGTCGGCGACCCCGGCCTGATGCGCAAGATCATCCACCCCGACGACCTCCCCATCTGGGACGCCCACGACGAGCAGCAGCCCTCGCCCAGCGGCCACCACCTGCTCAACTTCCGCATCCGCGCCCGGGACGGCTCCGAGCGCTGGATCGAGCACATCTGCCAGCCCGTGGTGGACGCCCGCGGGCGCTTCCTCGGCAGCCGCGGCAGCAACCGCGACATCACCAGCCGGGTCCGCGCCGAAGAAGAACTCCACCTGGCCGCCACGGTGTTCGCCACCACCTCCGAGGCGGTGATGGTGATCGACGCCACCAACCGGGTGCTCACCGTCAACCCGGCCTTCACCGAGATCACCGGCTTCAGCCAGGAAGAAACCGCCGGCCACGAACCCGTGATGCTGCCCGCCGACCCCTCCGACCCCGAGCCCTACCGGCACCTGTGGGCGGCGGTCAACACCACCGGCCGCTGGCAGGGCGAGATCACCAGCCGACGCAAGGACGGCCGCGAGTTCATCGCCTGGGCCACCGTCAGCACCGTGTATCGCGAGGACGCCTCGGTGCATCGGCGCGTCGTGCTGTTCTCCGACATCACCGAGAAGAAGAAGGTCGACAACCTCATCTGGACCCAGGCCAACTACGACCACCTCACCCGCCTGCCCAACCGCCGCCTGTTCAACGACCGCATGGAGCGCGAGGTGCGCAAGGCCCAGCGCAACGGCACCACGGTTGGCCTGCTGTTCATCGACCTCGACCGCTTCAAGGAAGTGAACGACACCCAGGGCCACGAGATCGGCGACCTGCTCCTCATCGAAGCCGCCAGCCGCATCCGCCAGTGCGTGCGCGACTACGACACCGTGGCCCGGCTGGGCGGCGACGAATTCACCGTGATCCTGTCCGAGCTCCACGGCGGCAGCGAGATCGGCCGGATCGCCCAGGACATCATCGACCGCCTGTCCGAACCCTTCCTCCTCGCCCACCAGGAACACTTCGTCTCGGCCAGCATCGGCATCGCGGTGTTCCCCGAGGACGGCCTCACCATCAGCGAGCTCATCAAGCACGCCGACCAGGCCATGTACCTCGCCAAGGACGCCGGCCGGGGCTGCTTCCGCTTCTTCACCCGCGCCCTCCAGCAGAGCGCCGAGCAGCGCGTGCACCTCGCCGGCGAGCTGCGCCGGGCGGTCGAGGCCGAACAGCTCGAGGTCTACTACCAGCCCATCGTCGAGCTCGACACCAACCGCGTCACCAAGGCCGAAGCCCTGCTGCGCTGGAAGCACCCCACCCAGGGCACGGTCAGCCCGGCGGTGTTCATCCCCGTCGCCGAAGACACCGGGATCATCCACGACCTGGGCGACTGGGTCTTCCGCCAGGTCATCCGCCAGGCCCGCCGCTGGCGCGACACCCTCGGCGAAGACTTCCAGGTGAGCATGAACCTGTCACCGGTGCAGTTCAACGTCAGCGGCCCCAGCTGCCGCCAGTGGGCCGAACTCCTCGCCAGCGGCGACCTGCCCGGCGCCAACCTGGTCATCGAGATCACCGAAGGCCTGCTGATGAACACCGAGCCGGGCATCCTCGACATCCTGCTGCGCTTCCGTGACGCCGGCATCGGGGTGGCCATCGACGACTTCGGCACCGGCTACTCGTCGCTCGCCTACCTCAAGAAGTTCGACATCGACGTGCTCAAGATCGACCAGTCCTTCACCCGCAACCTGAGCCCCGACGCCCCCGACTTCGCCCTCTGCGAAGCCATCGTCGTGATGGCCCACAAGCTGGGCCTGAAGGTCATCGCCGAAGGCGTCGAGACCGAGCTCCAGCGCGACCTGCTGCGCCAGATCGGCTGCGACTACGCCCAGGGCTACCTGTATTCCCGCGCGGTGCCGGCCGACCAGCTCGAAGCCTTCTGCCTCGCCTGACCCGGCACCCAGCCCCGTCCGCGGGCCGGGCGTGCCACAATCCGCGCCGCCTCCCCGTTTTCGATTGCCGCCCGTGATCACCCTCCTGCACACCGCCGACTGGCAGATCGGCAAGCTCTTCGGCCAGTTCGACCCCGACGACGCAGCCCTCCTCGCCGAGGCCCGCTTCGCCGCCGTGGAGCGCCTCGCCCACCTCGCCACCGATCACCGGGCCGACGCCGTGCTCGTCGCCGGCGACGTGTTCGACGCCCAGGGCGTCGCCGACCGCACCATCTACCGCCTCTTCAACGCCATGGCCGGCTTTGCCGGGCCGTGGGTGATGATCCCCGGCAACCACGACGCCGGCCTCGCCGAATCGGTGTGGACTCGCGCCGCCCGGCTGGGCGCGATCCCGGCCAACGTGCACGTGTGCCTGCAGCCCGCCCCGCTCATCGTCGCCGGGCTGGCGATCCTCCCCGCGCCCCTCACCCAGCGCATCACCCACACCGACCTCACCGAATGGTTCGCCGGCGCCGACACCCCCGCGGGCCTGCCGCGCATCGGCCTCGCCCACGGCAGCGTGCAGGGCCTGCTGGCCGACGGCATCGACTCCTCCAACCCCATCGCCGCCGGCCGCGCCGCCCAGGCCCGCCTCGACTATCTGGCCCTCGGCGACTGGCACGGCACCCGCCGGGTCGATGAACGCTGCTGGTACGCCGGCACCCCCGAGACCGACCGCCACCGGGCCAACGACTCCGGCCAGGCCCTGCTCGTCCGCCTTGCCGGCCCCGGCGCGCTGCCCGAAGTCACGCCCGTCGCCACCGGCCAGTACCGCTGGCTGAGCGAAGCCATCGACCTGCAGGTGCCCACCGATCTCGACGCCGCCCTCGAACGCATCGACGCCTTCGGCCCGGCCGACGTGGTGCAGATCAACGTCAGCGGCCAGACCGACCTCGCCGGCCACCGCCGCCTGCAGGACGCCATCGCCCGCGCCGGCGGCAAGGCCCGCAGCCTCAGCGCCGATCTCGACGCCCTGCGCCTCGAACCCACCGACGCCGACATCGCCGCCCTCGACGCCGACGGCTATCTGGGCGACGTGATCGCCGAGCTGGGCGCCGACCTCAAGGCCCGCCCCGACGGCCCCGCCCGGGACGCCCTGTCCCTGCTGGCCGGCTTTCTCGCCGACGACCGGAGCGCCGCCCGATGAAACTCACCCGCCTGCGCGTCGAGCAGCTCCGTCAGTTCCGCCAGCCGCTGGAGATCACCGGCTTCGAGCCCGGCCTCAACGTCTTCACCGGCCCCAACGAAGCCGGCAAGAGCACCCTCGTCGCCGCCATCCGCGCCGCCTTCTTCGAGCGCCACCGCTCCAAGAGCGTCGATGATCTGCAGCCCTGGGGCGACACCGCCGCCGCGCCCACCATCGAGCTGGATTTCACCCTCAACGGCCAGCCCTGCCGGCTCGCCAAGCGCTTCCTCGGCCGCGCCCGCTGCGACCTCCAACTGGGCGCCCGCCAGTTCGACGGCGCCGACGCCGAGGACCAGCTGGCCGAACTCCTCGGCTTCCAGTTCGCCCAGAAAGGCAGCAGCAAGAGCGAGCACTGGGGCATCCCCGGCCTGCTGTGGATCACTCAGGGCACCGCCCACTCCATCGCCGAGCCGGTCAGCCACGCCGCCGGCCACCTCAACCGGGTGCTCGGCCAATCTCTCGACCAATCCCTCGGCGAAGTCGCCAGCAGCCGCGGCGACGCCATCCTCGCCAAGGTCGAAGCCGCCCGCAACGAGCTTCTCACGCCAGCCGGCGGCCGTCCCCGCGGCCCCTTCGCCGACGCCGAAAGCCAGGTCGCCGCCCTCGAAGCCCGCCTCGCCGAACTCGACGGCGCCATCGCCAGCTACTGCCGGCAGGTGGACAACCTCGCCGCCCTGCGCCGCGAGCACCGCGCCGAAGAAGCCGAGCAGCCCTGGCTCGGCTTCCGCGCCCAGGCCCGGGACGCCGCCGAACGCCTCGCCGCCATCCAGGACGTGGAGCGCGACCTCTCCGCCGCCCGCCAGCAGGCCGGCCAGTTCGACGCGCGCGTCCGCCTGCTGCGCCAGCAGCTCGACACCCTCGCCCGCCAGGAAGAAGACGCCCGCCGCCGCCACACCGACGTCATCGAGGCCGCGCGCCGGGCCGACGACGCCCGCCGCCAGTCCGCCCAGTGGCAGGCCCGCCACGCCGACGCCGCCCGCGCCGCCGACACCGCCCGCCAGGCCCTGCGCCTCGCCCGCCAGGAAGACACCCGGCAGCAGCTTGCCGCCCAGCTCGCCACCCTGCGCCAGCAGGCCGCCGACGGCGCCGCCCGCCTCACCGAGGCCGAAACCGCCCAGGCCGCCCTGCGCGCCCTGCAGGCCCAGGCCGCCGCCAGCCGCCTCGACGACGCCGACTTCACCGCCCTGCGCGAGCGCCAGCGCAAGCTCGACGAAAACCGCATCCGCCAGTCCGCCGCCGCCACCCGGCTGCAGTTCGCCCTCGACGACGGCCGCACGATCCGCATCGGCGACGACCCGGTGAGCGGCAGCGGCGAGCGCCAGCTCCTCGAGGCCACCCGCGTCGCGCTGCCCGGCATCGGCCAGCTCACCATCACCCCCGGCGGCGCCGATCTGGCCCGGCTGGCCCAGGCCGGCATCGACCTCGCCGACGCCCACGCCGCCCACCTGGCGCGCCTGGGCCTCGACTCCCTCGAAGCCGCCGAGGCCCGCCAGCGCGCCGGCCAGCAGCTCGACTTCGAGGTGAAGGCCGCCGCCGCCCGGCTGAAGGATCTCGCCCCCCGCAGCCTCGACGCCCTGCGGAACGAGCGCGACGCCCAGCTCGCCCGCGCCGCCGACGCCCAGCAGGCCCTCGACCGCCTGCCCGCCGCGCCCGACACCCCGCCGCCCACCATCGCCGAAGCCGAGGCCGCCGAGGACGCCGCCCGCCACGCGGCGGACACCCTCGCCACGCAGCTCGCCCGAACCCAGGCCGACGCCGCCACCGCCGAAGCCGCCCACGCCGCCGCCGGCCGCGAAGCCGCCGCCGCCCAGGCCGTGCTCGACGCCCCCGGGCGGGCCGACAGCGTGGCCCGCGCGCGCACCGACCTCATCGACACCCAGGCCGCCCAGGCCGCCCTCGCCAGCCGCATCGAGGCCCTCGCCCGCCAGATCGACGCGGCCCGCCCCGAGCTGCTCCGGCAGGACGTGGAGCGCTTCACCCGCAGCGCCGAACTCCACGAAAAGCGCTTCGCCGAACGCCGCGACGCCCTGCTGCGCCTCGACGTGGAGCTCCAGACCGCCGGCGCCCTGGGCCTCGACGAGCAGCGCGCCGAAGTCGCCCGCGACCTCGCCCAGGCCCAGCGCCGCCGGGCCGAGCTCGCCCGCCGGGCCGGCGCGCTCGATCACCTGCTGGGGCTGCTGCAGGCCCGCCGCAAGGCCCTCACCCGGCGCCTGCAGGCGCCCCTCAAGCACCATCTCGATCACTACCTGCACCTGCTCTTCCCCGACGCCAGCCTGGAGATCGACGAACGCCTGCAGCCCGGCGCCCTCACCCGCCGTGGGCCCAACGGCAGCGCCGGAACCGAGACCGGCCCCTTCGATGCCCTCAGCTTCGGCGCCCGGGAGCAGATGGGCGTCATCAGCCGCCTCGCCTACGCCGACCTGCTGAAGGAAGCCGGCCGGCCGACACTGATCATCCTCGACGACGCGCTGGTCCACAGCGACGCCGAACGCCTCGCCCAGATGAAGCGCGTGCTCTTCGACGCCGCCACCCGCCACCAGATCCTGCTGTTCAGCTGCCACCCGGAAGACTGGCGCGACCTGGGCGTGGCGCCGCGGGCCATCGCGAACCTGCGCGCCCCGGCCGGCGTCCAATCGACCACCTGACCCGGAGCCCACCATGACCGACAAGCCCAACCTCGCCGACCTGCGCAAGAGCTACGAGCACGGCAGCCTGGACGAAGACCAGGTGGCCGCCGAACCCACCGCCCAGTTCACCGCCTGGCTGGACGAAGCCCTCGCCCGCGGCCTGCCCGAACCCAACGCGATGACCCTCGCCACCGTCGGCCCGGACGGCCGGCCGTCCACCCGCGTGGTGCTCATCAAGGGCTGCGACGCCCGGGGCATCGTGTGGTTTTCCAACTACGCCAGCCGCAAGGGCCGCGAGCTGGAACACCAGCCCTTCGCGGCGCTGCAGTTTCACTGGGTGGAGCTGGAGCGGGTGGTGCGCATCGAGGGGCGCGTCGAGAAGGTGTCGGCCGAGGAATCCGACGCCTACTTCGCCAGCCGGCCGCTGACTCACCGCATCGGCGCCTGGGCTTCGCCCCAGAGCGAGACCATCCCGGGCCGGGGCACCATCGTCGCCCGGGCGGCGGAGTACGGGCTCAAGTTTGGCCTCAACCCGCCCCGCCCGCCCCACTGGGGCGGCTACCGGCTGGTGCCGGATTACTGGGAGTTCTGGCAGGGCCGCGCGTCGCGCCTGCACGACCGCATCGCCTACCGGCTGCAGGGCAGCCAGTGGCACAAGGCCCGGCTGGCGCCCTGAGGGCCTGAGCCCGGCGGGCTTACAGGCGGCGCTTCACCGCGTCGGCCAGCGCCGCGTCGTGGTGGGGGTCGGCAGCATCCGCCAGGCCCGCCGCCACGCCGGCCCGATCTTCGGCGGGGCGGTTCTGACTCATCTTCCACTTGCCCTCGATCCGCACGATGGGGATCTCGATGCCGACGATGGCCTTCATCTGCGCGGTGATGAAATCCGCCGGGGCGTCATCCACCGCCCACGGTTCGGGGCGGCGATCTTCCTGCAGCCGGGTGAGGTCGCCGATCTGGCGGCGCAGCCAGCCCGCGTCCTCCACCACCGTCGGGCGGCCCCAGGCGTGCACGGTGGCATAGTTCCAGGTGGGCACCACCTTGCCGGTGGCCGCCTTGGAGGGATACCACGAGGGCGTCACGTAGCCCTCCTCGCCCTGGAACACCACCAGACATTCGTCCAGCCCGGCCAGCTCCCGCCAGTGGGGATTGGCCCGGGCCACGTGGGCGCGCAGCACGCCGTGCTCGCCTTCATCCGGGTAGATCAGAAAGGGCACCGGCGAGGCCATCAGCCCGCCCGGCCCGTGGGTGACGAGCAAGGCCAGCGGGTGCGCACGCATCAGCGCGTGCAGGGCGTCGGGGTCGGATTCGCGGAAGGCGGGCGGGATGTACATGGCGGCAGCGGGGCGAGGGATCGGATGGGCGCCATCGTCCCATGTTGCCGCGGGGCCGGGAATCCCCCGGCGGGCTCAGTCGCCGGCGCCGTCCTTGGTGGCGCGGATCAGGCCGATGAGATTGTGGGGCTGGCCGCGGACGACCTTCAGCAGCTCGGTGCGCGCCACCTGAAAATCGACGCCGTCGGCAAGCAGCTTGTCGAGGAGCTCGCCAAAGCGCTGGCGCCGCTTGAGCCCGTTCGCGGTCTGGTCGCGGCGATCGTAGAAGACTTCGAGCAGGGTCGACCCGCACACGCAGTTGCGGAAGACCTCGACGACGGCGCTACCGTCATCGTCGATGCTCGCCTTGAGCCCGGAATGATCGGCCCGCACCTGGCGGGTGGCGGCCAGAAACTCCTCGGCGTCGGCA
This sequence comes from uncultured Zoogloea sp., assembly GCF_937894855.1. Taxonomy (NCBI): domain Bacteria; kingdom Pseudomonadati; phylum Pseudomonadota; class Betaproteobacteria; order Rhodocyclales; family Zoogloeaceae; genus Zoogloea; species uncultured Zoogloea sp. Next base: position 7,063 of record NZ_CALAYQ010000082.1, on the reverse strand, counting down.
TACGCCTGACCACAGTTGCGGCACACCTTCGGAAACGTGGCTTCTTCGAGCGCCTGCAGGCTGCGGAACAGTTCTTCGTGGGAATATCGCAGGCTCATGCTCCATCCCTGTTCAAAGACAGTTTTAACGGCAGCACGGGCAGCGGATTGAAGCCGGATCGCGCACGGGCAACGATGGCCGGCTAAACCGGCTTCGGGGTGAGGAAGTACACCTTCTGGACCACCCGGCCCAGCTCGCCCGGGGCGCCGTCGGGCAGGGCCTCGAGAAAGCACTGGGCGCTCTTCAGCTCCACATTGAAGAGCCGCCCGTAAAGCCCGGCGATCTCCGCCGAGATGGCGAGGATTTCCTCGTCGGTCTCGTGGTCTTCGGCGTCCTCGGTGGTGAGCAGCAAAATCCGGCAATCGGCGGGCACGATGGCGCGCAGGTGGGCGAGATAGGCGGCCCGCAGCTCCTCGGGCAGCGCGGTGAGGGACGCCCGGTCGTAGATCGCCTTCACGTCGCCCAGATCGGCGGCGGTGAGTGCGAAGAAGTCGCCGCAGTGGATCGCCAGCCGGCCGTTGCTCCAGCGGGTGAAGGCGCCCAGCTTGTGGCGCACCGGCTGGAGGTGGCTTTCCTTGAAGAAGGCGCGGGCGGCGATGGGGCTCAGCTCCACCCCGATCACCTCGTGGCCCTGCTGGTGCAGCCACAGCAGATCGCGGCTCTTGCCGCACAGGGGCACGAAGACCTTGTCCGACGCGGCAAGCCCGAGCGCCGGCCAGTAGCGGATCAGCAGCGGATTGACCGCCGCCTGATGGAAGCCGATCTCGTGATCCCGCCAGCACTGCTGCCAGCGCTCGTTGTCGCGGTTGGGCATGACGCGTCCGTCCTTTCGGGGAGGATTGAATGGACGGCACTGCGCGCGACCGCTTGCCGCACCGCCACGGGTTTCCCCGCTGCCATACCGGCGGAGCGATGCCAGGCACCGGCGCCCGGCTGGCAGGCGTCGATCGGTGGTCAAGTTGGCATGAACCGATGCCGGCGCGCCTTTTGGTGCACCGCATCGTCAGTGCAGTATGGCCCGGGCCGGGCAAAAGGGAAACGGAATTCTCCCGCCGGGCGGGCCACCGCTGCCGGCAATTGCCGACGTCATGGCCCGGTGCTCTAATGCGCCCTCGATCCCCACCCGGAAAGCCGTGCCCATGAACCGAAAGCCCCACACGATGCTCGCCAGATGGATGCTCGCGGGGATGAGCCTCCTCGCACCCGGCCTGGCGTCCGCCGACGAGGCCCGGCCCGCCGCCGAAACCGGCTTCACGCTGCCCTTCTACACCTTCAACGGGCACATCCTGATCGACGGGGCGGTGGATGGCCGGCGGGGCAAGTTCATGTTCGATACGGGCACCGAGTTCCCGTTCTTCCTGAACAACCACTACCTGCCGCTGGCGAAGGACAGCCGGATCGGCGAGGGCCACGCGGCATCCGGGCAGCCGATGGTGCTGTACCGGCAGCGCGCGCCGGTCGCCATCGAGATCGGCCGGGACGTGCGCCTCGACGCGGTGCCCGGCCTCATCCACACCGACTGGCAGTTTCTCGAAGCCGCCTACACCCCGGCCTTCCTGGGCAGCATCGGCCACGGTTTCAACCGCGATTACGTGTTCGTGATCGACTACGACGCCCAGACCATCGCCTTCCACCCCTACGGCCGGGATGACCGGGTGATCGACCCGGCGCGGGTGGTCGCCACCCTGCCCTTCACCCCCACCGGGGTGGATGGAAAGATGCCCGAGGTGGATATCCGGATCGGCGAGGAGACGATCACCGCCCGCTTCGACACCGGCAACCTCGGCACGCTGGAGCTCACCGCGGCCATGCAGGCCCGGCTGGAAAGCCAGGGCCGGCTGCACATCAGCGCCAGCCCCTACACCTACGGCGCCTACGAGGCCCGCCGGGTGGCCAGCCTCGGCGGCCTCAGCCACGACGGGCAGGCGCTCCACGACGTGGGGGCGCTCAGCTTCACCACTGCCCCCCCACAACCGGGTGGGGCTGGGCTATCAGTTTCTCCGCCAGTACGTGACGGTGTGGGACTACCGGGCGCGCACGCTCACGCTGCTCGCCCGGTAAGCGGCGCCCCGATCACCAGATGCTCACCCGCGCTTCCGGCGGCAGATACAGCGCGTTGCCGGGCTTCACGTTGAAGGTGTCGTACCACGGCCCGAAGTTGCGCAGCACGCCATTGACCCGGAACTCGCCCGGGCTGTGGGCATCGGTGAGGGTGATGCGGCGCAGGAAGCCCTCGTTGTACTGCGAGCGCCACAGCTGGGCGTAACCCAGGAAGAAGCGCTGCTCGCCGGTATAGCCGTCGATCACCGGCGCCTTGCCGGCGTACTCGGTGGCCACCAGCTTCTGGTAGGCCGTCCAGGCGATGGTGAGGCCGCCCAGGTCGCCGATGTTCTCGCCGAGGGTGAGCTTGCCGCTCACGTTGAGGCCAGGCAGCGGCGAATAGCGGTCGTACTGGGCCACCAGCTGCCGGGCGCGCTGCTCGAAGCCGGCGCGGGCCTTCTCGGTCCACCAGTTGCGCATCACGCCCTTGCCGTCGAAGCGGTTGCCCTGGTCGTCGAAGCCGTGGCCCATCTCGTGGCCGATCACCATGCCGATGGCGCCGTAGTTGATCGCCGGGTCGGCCTTCGGATCAAAGAACGGCGCCTGCAGGATGCCCGCCGGGAAGGCGATGGCGTTGGCGTTGGGGTTGTAGTCGGCGTTGATGACCTGGGGCGTGATGTACTCGGGCCATTCCCACGTGCGCGCCGGGCCGGCGAGCTTGGCGCGGGCGTCCTGACGGGCCCAGGCCTCGTAGCGCATCACGTTGCCCAGCAGGTCGTCGCGGGCCACCTTCACGCTGCTCATGTCGTGCCATTTGTCCGGGTAGCCGATCTTGAAGGTGATGGCGTCGAGCTTGGCGATGGCGGCCTTGCGGGTGGGGGCGTCCATCCAGGCGGCCTGGGCCAGGCGCTCCCGGAAGGCGGCGCGCAGGAAGCCCACCAGCTTCTCCATGGCGGCCTTGTACTCGGGCGGGAAGTAGCGCGCGGCGTAAAGCTGGCCCACCTGTTCGGCCATCGGCTCGGTGCCGAGGAAATCCAGCGCCTGCTTGTCGAGGGGCCGGGGCTCGGCGATGCCGCCGAGGCGCCGCTGGTGGAAGTCGAAGCTGGCATCCACCCAGGCCTGGGAGAGCAGCGGGGCCCGGTTGTCCAGATAGTGGAATGCGAGGTAGGCCCGCAGGGTGTCGACGGGCGTCTTGCTGAACAGCTCGGCCGCGCCCTTCACCGCGGTGTCGTTCATCAGATTGACGCGCTTCACGCCGTCGAAGCCCCGCTCGGCCAACAGGCCTTGCCAGTCGATGCCGGGGGCGTAGCGGGCAAGGGCCTTCACCGACACGGGGTGGTAAGTCCGGATCGGGTCGCGCTGGGCTTCCGGCGTCCACTGGGTGGCGGCCAGCGCCGTCTCGAAGGCGACGATCGCCTCGGCGCGGGCCTTGCCGTCGCCGACACCGGCGCGCTGGAACACGCCCTCGATGTAGTCGCGGTAGGCGCTGCGCAGGCCGATGTAGGGTTCTTCGTTGGTGAGGTAGTAATCCCGCCCCGGCATCCCCAGGCCGCCCTGGGCGATCTGCAGCAGGTAGCGGGAAGGATCGACCGCGTCGCGGTCCACCACGACGTCGACCACCGGCCGCTGGCCCAGCTTGCCCATGTGGCGCGACAGGGCGCGCCGGTCATCGAGGGCCAGGATCTCGTCCAGCCCGGCCTGGAGCGGGCGGCTGCCCAGGGCGTTGCGGCGCGCGACGTCCAGGTAGCTGGCCTGCAGGTCGGCCACCTGCTGGGCCAGCGTGCCGGGGGCCGGGCGCTGGGCCTGGAGCTCGTCGATCAACACCTGCAGCTGCTGCTCGGTGCTGACGGCCAGGGCCACGAAGGCGCCGTTCATGGGCAGGCCGGCGGGGATCCGGGCGGTGTCGAGCCAGCCCTTGTTCACGTGGCGGTAGAAGTCGTCGCCCGGCGCGATCTCCGGGGCGATGTAGCGGGTCTCGACGCCCCACTGCCCGAAGGTCGGCCCGGTGGCGGTGGTGTCCGCATGGGCGACGGCGCCCATCAGCATCAGCGCCGGCACGGCCAGCAGGATGCGTTTGACTGAAGAGATACAACCCGATTGAACCCTGCTCATGACGATTCCTTGATTCCGGTTGGTGGGGGAGCCCTTCCGCAGGCACCTCACAAGGCCGGGCGGCAGCCCACACATTTTAAGGTTTCGCCATGACGTGCGCACAGCGTCATGCACATGTCTCCACTCAGGCGGGTTTTCCATCAAACCCCACGGCCGGCCGCGGGCTGGCGCGCCGGGTCACCATCAGCACGCCGCCCAGCACCAGCGCGGCCCCAAGCATCTGCTGCAGAGAGATGGACTCGTCCAGCAGCACCCAGCCGAAGAAGATGGTGAGCACCGGCCCCAGAGTGCCGATCAGCACCGCCCGCGCCGCGCCGATGCGGCGGATCGCCACCGACTGCCAGAACACCGGCAACACCGTCGAGAAGATCGCCATCCCCGCGCCATACAGATACACCGGCAGCGGCTGGGCCAGCGCCGAAAGGGGCTGGGTGGCCACAAAGTGGAGCTGGGTGGCCAGCGTGGACACCGTGATCGCCAGCGCCGCGAAGCGGATCGCCCCGAGCCGGCGCACCGCAAGCTCGGTGCCGGCGCTGTACAGCGCGTAGGTGAGGGCCGAGCCGAACACGAAGGCCACGCCCAGCCACACCGCGTGGGTGTCGCCGGCGATCTTCAGATCGTGGGCGAAGGCCAGCCCGATGCCGGCGTAAGAGAGCACCAGCGCCGCCACCTGCCGCCGCTCCAGCCGCTTGCCCATGAAGAGCACGCCGATCAGCACGGTGAGGGTGGGATAGACGAACAGGATCAGCCGCTCCAGCGCCGCCGAGATGTACTGCAGCCCGACGAAATCCAGGATGCTGCTGCCGTAGTAGCCGAGCAGCCCCAGCATCACCAGGATGCCCCAGTCCGCGCGGGCCAGCGGCGGCGCGGCGCGCCCGATCCACAGGCCCACGCCCAGCACGATGGGCAGCGAGAAGCTCATCCGCAGGGTGAGCAGGGTGATGGCATCCACCGACGCGGCGGCGTAGGCCAGCTTGACGAAGATCGCCTTGAACGAGAACCCGAAGGCAGCCAGCACCGCGAGGGCAACGCCCATCCGTTCGGTGGACCAATGTTTCCAGGGCATTTGGGGCGCTCCTGCCAGTGTTGTGATAAAACGAATGATGAAGGCCAGCCCTGCCCCTGAAAATTGGCTTTTCCCCAAGCCAGCATTCGTTACTCACCAACACTGATGCACTACGACCTCACCGACCTGCGCCTCTTCGTGGCCATTGCCGAGCTGCGCAACCTCACCCGCGGCGCCGAGCGGGTGCATCTGGCACCGTCGTCGGCCAGCCATCGCATCCGTCTGCTGGAAGAATCCATCGGCACCCCGCTGCTGATCCGCGAGGCCCGCGGGGTCAAGCTCACCCGCGCCGGCGAAGCGCTGCTGCGCCACGCCCGCCAGGTGTTTGCCCAGTTGGAGCAGATGCACGCCGACCTCTCGCCCTTCGCCAAGGGCGTGAAGGGCCACGTCAATCTGTGGGCCAACACCCACGCCACCCACACCTTCCTGCCCGAGAGCCTGTCGGCCTTTCTACGCAGCCACCCGCAGGTGAGCATCACGCTGGAAGAACACACCAGCCCCGAGATCGTGATGGCGGTGGCGCGGGGCGAGGTGGAAGTGGGCGTGGTGGCCGATTCGGTCGAGGGCGCCGAGGTGGTCTGCATCCCCTACCGGGCCGACCGGCTGGTGCTGATCGCCCCGGTGGATCACCCCATCGCCGCGCAGCCCAGCATGGCCTTCGTGGAAGTGCTCGACCACCCCTTCGTGATGCTCCACGCCGGCTCGGCGATCCACACCTTCACCATGAACGCCGCCGCCGCGCTGGGCAGGCATCTGGAAGTGCGCATCCAGGTACGCAGCTTCGAGGCCGTTTGCCGGATGGTGGGCGCCGGCGTCGGGCTCGGCATGGTGCCCAGGAGCGCCATCCCCGACGGCGCCGCGCTGGCCATCCTCGAGCTGGAGGAGCCCTGGGCCCAGCGCGATCTCAAGGTATGCGTGAAGAAGCGCGAGCAGCTCTCGGGCTTTGCGGCAGCGCTGGTGGAGAGCCTCACCGGCAGCGTGCCGGAATAAGCCATACGCAAGCCACCGGCGAGCCACCCGACGCCGCTGGTGTATGCTGATGCCGTTTCCACACACAGCTTCCGGATGCCATGGGTCGGCTTGTTCAGCTCATCTACGTCAGCAGCGCTTCGCACCTTCTGGACGAACAGGCGCTGCGCGCCATCCTCGAATCCTCCGTGCGCCACAACACGCCCCAGGCCGTCACCGGGATGCTGTTGTATGCCAACGGCGCGTTCATGCAGGTGCTCGAAGGCGACGAAGCCGCCGTCGCCGAAACCATGTCGCGCATCCGCGCCGACCCCCGCCACCACAGCATCTACGAGTTGTGCGCAGGCCCGGTGGCCGCCCGCGAGTTTGGCACCTGGAGCATGGGCTTCCGCGCCCTCACCCCCGCCGACGCCGCCACCTGGCCGGGCTACGCCCAGTTCTTCGAACGCGGCTTTACCGCCAGCGCCCTCACCGGCGCACCCGGGCTGGCGGTGGAAATGCTGAAGACCTTCGGGGATAAGAACGGGAAATAGCGGAAAGACTCGCCCTTTCTGGCAGCGCGAGTTCCCTTCAAGCGGCAACAAACCCGCGGCGGCTCCAGCAGATCAAGTTTTACTTGAACCGGTTCAAATAAACCTTGAATCAATTCAAGTCCGACTTGAACCTGTTCAAATCCGGGATGAAGCCATTCACCTTCGGGTTGAACCACTTCAAGTAAACCTTGAACAAGATCAAGTCAGACTTGAACTTGTTCAACCCGGACATGAACCCGTTCAACTCAAGGGAGTGTCAGTAATTTTGTGTTCGAGGCGAATTTCGATTGATCCCGGCCATGGC
>NZ_CALAYQ010000081.1:0-80657 GCF_937894855.1 uncultured Zoogloea sp. | reverse complement strand
AGCTGATCGGCGAAACGGCACGCCGAAGGCTGTCAAGCTATAGCAGGACGGGACACAGGGCCTGGCGGGCGAGTTGCCCGTCGGCCCAGACCAGGACTTCGCCCTGGTCGTCCTGCCAGTCTGCGAGCACCCAGCGCTCGCAGGCGTGGCCGTCTACGTCGATGGAATGTACCGCCGGGCGGTGGGTGTGGCCGTGGATGAGGCGCGGGAAACCGTGCTCCTGGAGGAGAGCGGCGACGGCATCGGCGTTGACGTCCATGATCGCCGCGGCCTTTTCGGACTTGGCCTCCTCGCTCTTCATGCGCACCCCGGCGATGATCTGCTTGCGCACGGCCAGCGGTTGCATGAGGAACTGGGCCTGCCACGCCGGATTGCGTACCTGCTGGCGGAAGGCCTGGTAGGCGAGGTCGTCGGTGCACAGGCTGTCGCCGTGGCACAGGAGGGCCGGCTGGCCGTCGAGGGAAATCGGGGTTGGATCGGGCAGGAGAGTGAGCCGGGCGCGGCTGGCGAAATCGGCGCCGATCAGGAAGTCCCGGTTGCCCGGCATGAAGAAGACCTGCGTGCCGGCATCGGCAAGGGCGGCGAGCTGGCTGGCGACGCGGGCGCCCAGCGGGTCGTCCAGATCGTCGTCACCGGCCCAGTATTCGAAAAGATCGCCGAGGATGTACAGGCGGCTCGCGGCCCGGGCCGGGCCGGCGAGGTAGCGCTCGAAGAGCGCCGTGAGGGCAGGGCGATCGGCGCCCAGATGCAGATCGGAGATGAAATGGATGTGCATGCGTCGTTCGCCCCGCCTCGTCGATCAGACCACTTCAGCGCGCTGGATGACCACGTCTTCCTTCGGCACGTCCTGGTGGAAGCCGGCGTTGCCGGTCTTCACGCCCTTGATCTTCTCGACCACGTCCATGCCTTCGGAGACTTTGCCGAACACGCAGTAGCCCCAGCCCTGGATGTTCTCGGCCTTGAAGTTGAGGAAGTCGTTGTCGCCCACGTTGATGAAGAACTGGGCGGTGGCGGAGTGCGGGTCCTGGGTGCGGGCCATGGCGATGGTGCCGATGTCGTTCTTCAGGCCGTTGTTGGCTTCGTTCTTGACCGGCGCCTGGGTGGCCTTCTGCTTCATGCCGGGCTCGAAACCGCCGCCCTGGATCATGAAACCGTTGATCACGCGGTGGAAGATGGTGTTGTCGTAGTGACCGGCCTCGACGTAGGCGAGGAAGTTCTTGACGGTTTCCGGGGCCTTCTCGGCGTCGAGTTCGATGACGATGTCGCCGTGGTTGGTAGTGAGTTTGACAGCCATGGGGTGCTCCTGTGGGAAAGGTGATTGGTTTTACTTGGACTGCTTTTCGGGCAGCTGGCGGACCGACTGGATGAGGATCGGGGTCGCCGGCACATCGCGGTGGAAACCGCGGGTGGTGGTGGGTTCCTTGCCGATCTTGCGCACGACGTCCATGCCGTCGGTGACCTTGCCGAACACCGCGTAGCCGTAGCCGTCGGGCGACGGGTAGTTGAGCGGGCGGTTGTTCTCGAGGTTGATGAAGAACTGCGCGGTGGCGGAGTTCGGATCCTGGGTGCGGGCCATGGCGATGGTGCCGGCGTCGTTCTTGAGGCCGTTCTTGCCTTCGTTCTCGATGGGCGCGCGGGTGGCCTTCTCTTCCATCTTGGCGTTCATGCCGCCGCCCTGGATCATGAAGCCGTCGATGACGCGATGGAAGACTAGGCCGTCGTAGAAGCCGCTCTTGGCGTATTCGAGAAAGTTGGCGACCGTCTTGGGCGCCTTTTCAGGGTAAAGCTCGAGCACGATGGTGCCGGCGCTGGTCTTCATCTCGACCAGCGGATTGGCAGCGGCAGCGATCAGGGCCTGGCTGGCGAGCGCGACGGCAAGCAGAATCTTCTTCATGGATGGGCGTTCCTGTTGGGAAGGGAAGGGCGCTGCCGGGGTGGGCAGCGGGTCAGGCGAAACCTTCGTAGACAATCTTCCAGCGTCCGCCTTCCTTCAGCCAGTACTGGCGCTTCTTGAGGACGTTGGAGAGGTTGTTGCTGCGGTAATCCTGCTCGAAGGTGACTACGACGAGATCCTGCTTGCCGGGGCTGCGGAAGACGCTCACCTTGTCGAGCTGGACCTTGATCCAGCTCTTGCTGGCATTGACGGCCTTCTTCTGCTCGGCCCAGCGGACGTAGCCGCCTTCGTTGTTGCGGAAGCTCTTGGAGTAGTGGGCGAGGTAGCGATCCACGTCGCGGCTTTCCCAATCCTTGCGCCAGCTTTCGATCTGCTTGTTGAGCGCCGAGCGTTCGGCGGCCCAGTCGTCAACGCTCAGCCATTCGACCGTGTTGCTGATGATGACCGGCGTCAGGCCGATCTGCAGGTAGCTGGCGAGGGCGTCGAGATCGCGGTTGGTGAGCACCACGCAGCCGTCGGAGGCACGGGGCGGGCGGGAATAGGTGTCGCTGGGTGTGCCGTGCAGCCAGATGCCGTGGCCGTCGCGGCCCTGCTGGCGATCCCATTCGTTGGGGTAGCTGATCGGGAAGGCGCCGTTGCCGTAGAAGTCGGAGAGCTTCTGGCGCGGCAGGTTGGCGGTCACGTGGTACACGCCGACCGGCGTGCGTTTGTCGCCCTCGCGCAGCTTCTCTGCGCCGAGCTTGCCGTGGCTGATGTAGTAGTCGGCCACGAAGCGCGGGCGACCGTTGTCGTTCTGGTAGATGTAAAGCCGGGCGCGCTGGGTGTCCACCACGATGGCGTACTTCTGCTCGGGTTCCATCTGGAGCAGATAGCGCGGCACATAGTTGCTGGGCGGCCGGTTGCGGTAGGCCTTGAGGCGGGCGACGGCCTCCTCGCGCAGGTCGGCGAGCTTGTCGGCCGGTGCGTCGGGCTGATTGCCGAAGGTGGCCAGCGGCCGGGCGCGGGCGAGCAGCAGGTCGCCGCGGATCAGGTGGGCAAGGCGGAAGTTGGGGTAGGCAGTGATCAGCGCGTCGACTTTTTCGAGGGCGCTGCCGAGACGACTCCGTTCGATGTCCTGGAACACGGCGCCTAGCGCTGCGTCGGGATCATTGCCGCGCGCGGGTGCTTCGCTGGCACCCAATGCCAGAAGAGGGCTGCACACTGCGAGCAGTGCCAGCCCTCTGCGCAACGCAGACTGCAATCGTTGCATCAACCGCCAACCCGCTCCTGTTGAATCACCCATTTGCCATCCTGAAGGACAAGATTGAGTGTCTTGTTCGACGAGGTGGACAAGTTGGCAGAGCGATAGTGCTGCCGGAGTTTCACGGTGGCACGATCGCCGGATACGCTGACGACCTTGACGTTCTCGAGGTTGACCTCGATGTCACCCGGCTTGGTCAGGCGCTGGTTGCGTTCTTCTTCCCAGGCCTTGCGGTTCAGGCCCTTGGGCGGCTCGAAATCCTTGGCGTAGTGGCCGAGATAGCCCTTGACGTCCTTCCGGGACCAGGAGGTCGCCCAGCTCTGGACGGACTTGGTGATGGCGGCAGCCTGCGCCGGCGTTTCGTCCTTGGGCTCGGGGCGCTTGGCGGGCTTGGGCTCTTCCTTGACGACCGGTGCCTGGGCCACGGCGACAGGCGCCGGTGCGGTCGGCTTGGCGGCAGGCGGTGCCACCGGGGCGGCGGCGACGGGTTTGGCCGGCGTCGGTGCGGGTGCCACGGCGACCGGTGCCGGTGCGACAGGCTTGGCGGCCGGCGCTGCCGGAGCTGGCGTTGCTGCAGCCACCACGGCAGGCTTGGTCGCCGGTGCTGCGGCAACTGGAGCGGCCGGACGGGTCGTCTTGCCGGTGACGCTCATCATCTCGCGGATCATTGCCAGCTTGTTCTGGGCGACCACGTTGGAGGAATCGAGGGCGAGGGCCTTGTCGTAGGCCTGGCTGGCCAGACGGGCGTAGATGTCGCCGAGGTTCTCGTGGGCCGTGGCGTAGCTGGGATGGGTGCGGATCGCCATCTCCAGCGCATTGCGGGCCTTGTCGTACTGGCGCTGCTGGGCGTAGAGCACGGCGAGGTTGTTGTAGGGCTCTGGAAGCTCCGGGTAGTCCTCGGTCAGCTTCTGGAACACCGCGACGGCTTCGCTGCCACGGTTGAGTTCGGACAGCACGACGCCCTTCAGGAAGCGCACCTGCGCATCCCGCGGCTTGGCGGCGAGGAGTTGATCGGCTTTTTCGAGGGCCTGGGTAAGCTGCCCCTGTTTGACGAGGGTTTGCAGATCCTGCAGGGAGTCCGCCCGGACCGGCCCACAAAGGAGGCTGGCGAGGAGCAGGGAGGCGGCGAGAGCACGTTTTGACATGTGATATGATCCGCCGGCATACGCGGGCGCGCGAAATGGCGTGTTGGTCGGGTTGCTACAAGCCAGCCATTTTATCAAGAAGCGCAGTCGCCGGCCATGAGCGCTTCCCGATTCTCTGCCGCCCGGGCCTTCCATCTGCCCGGACTGGCTCTCTCCCGGCAAGATCCTGCGTTTTTCCCTTCTTTCACTCGGTTTCATTGCGGTCTTTCTCATGTTGAAAATTCATAACTCCCTTTCGCGCAAAAAGGAGCAGTTCAGCCCCATCGAACCTGGCAAGGTACGCATGTACGTCTGCGGCATGACGGTCTACGACTACTGTCACCTCGGACACGCGCGGGTCATGGTGGTTTTCGACATGGTTGCGCGATGGCTTCGGGCCAGCAGCTATAACGTCACGTATGTCCGAAACATCACCGACATCGACGACAAAATCATCAAGCGCGCCCAGGAAAACGGCGAGAGCATCCGTGCGCTCACCGATCGCTTCATCGCCGCCATGCATGAAGACGCCGACGCCCTCGGTGTGTTGCGTCCAGATCACGAACCGCGGGCGACCGAATTCGTCGAACCGATGCAGAAGCTGATCGGTAATCTGGTGGACAACGGCCTCGCCTACAAGGCCACCAATGAAGACATGTGTTACGCGGTGCGCAAGTTCGAGGGCTACGGCAAGCTGTCGGGCAAGTCGCTGGACGAGCTGCGCGCCGGCGAGCGCGTCGAGGTGGCCGGTGGCAAGCACGATCCGCTCGATTTCGTGCTCTGGAAGCACGCCCGCCCCGAAGAACCGGACGAGGTGAAGTGGGCCTCTCCGTGGGGCCCGGGCCGTCCGGGCTGGCACATCGAGTGCTCGGCGATGAGCTCCGAGCTCCTCGGCAATCACTTCGACATCCACGGCGGCGGGGCGGATCTGCAGTTTCCGCACCACGAGAACGAGATCGCCCAGAGCGAGGGCGCGCACCAGTGCAGCTTCGTCAATTACTGGATGCACAACGGTTTCGTGCGGGTGGACGACGAGAAGATGTCGAAGAGCCTCGGCAACTTCTTCACCATCCGCGACGTGCTGAAGGAGTACGCGCCGGAAGTGGTGCGCTTCTTCATCCTGCGTGCCCACTACCGCAGCCCGCTCAACTATTCCGACGCCCATCTGGTCGATGCGCGCCAGGCGCTGTCGCGGCTCTACACCGCGCTACGCAACGTGCCGGCGGCGGATGCCGGTGCGATCGACTGGTCCGCGCCGCTGCCGGCCCGTTTCAAGCTGGCAATGGACGACGACTTCAATACCGCCGAGGCGATCGCAGTGCTCTTCGATCTGGCCAACGAGGTCAATCGCAGCCAGTCGCCCGAAGCCGCGGCGCAGCTCAAGGCGCTGGGGGGCGTGCTGGGCCTGCTGGAGCAGGACCCGTCGGCCTTCCTGCAGGGTGGTGTCGATGCCGCGGGCAGCGACGACGTGGCCGCCATTGAGGCGCGCATCGCAGCGCGGATCGCAGCCAAGAAGGCGAAGGACTTTGCCGAGGCGGACCGCATCCGTGCCGAACTGCTGGCCGAAGGCATCGCGCTGGAAGACGGCCCCCAGGGCACGATCTGGCGCCGCGCCTGACGGGTGTTTCGGTTGCAGCAAGAGAAAGGGCGCCGCGAGGCGCCCTTTTTCATGGCGGAGGCGTGAGCGTTCAGCGCAGCACGCGCCCGTCCCGGCCGAGCACGGTGAGATCCACGAAGCGTGAGCCGTTGTGGTTGCTTGCCGAATAGCTCACCTTGTAGCCGCCCAGGTCGAAGGGCGTGCTCTCGAGGGTGTTGACGAGCTTTTCGCGGCTGAGATCGCGGCCGGCCTTCTTCATGGCTTCGGCGATCAGCTTGGCGTTGATGAAGCCCTCGATGCCGTAATAGCTGTAGTTGCTGTGCTTGGCGAAGGCCTGAATGGCCTTGTGGTATTCCTTGGCGACTGGCTGGGTGTCGTTCCAGGGGTAGGGCATGACCTGGGAGATACCGACGCCGTGGGCATCCTTGGCGCCCATTTCGCCGACCAGCAGATCGGCGCCGATGGGCGAGAGGGTCGAGAACTGGGGAATCTGGCCGGCCTTGCGCATCTGCCGGATGAACTCGGCGGTGGGCTTGTAGAGCGTGATCATGATCACCGCCTGGGGATTGGCCTTGGCGATCTGGGTAACGGCGTTTTCGACCTGCAGGGAGTTGCGCTCGACCGAACCCTCGGCTACCGGCTTCAGCTTGTGGTGGGCGAGCGCTGCCACGACGCCATCTTTGCCCGACTTGCCGAAACCGTCGTTCTGGTAGAAGACTGCGATGTTGGTGATGCCAAGGCCGACCAGATGATTGACGATGGCCTCGGTTTCATCGGCGTAGCTGGCGCGCAGGTGGAACATGTAGCGATTGACCGGCGAGCGCAGGCTGCCGGCACCGCTGATGGTACCCAGAAGGGGTACTTTGGCTTCGGAAAAGACCTTCATCGCCTCGGTGGTGGGCGACGAACCGTAAAAAGCCATCAGCGCGAACACCTTGTGTTCGTTGATGAGCTTGCGGGTGTTGGCGACGGTCCGCTCGGTTTCGTAGCCGTCGTCGAGGGTGACCAGTTCGACCTTCTTGCCGTTGATCCCGCCGTTGGCGTTGAGCTGGGCGAAGTAGGCGAGGGCGCCTTCCTTCATTTCCTTGCCGTAAGCGCCGTTGGGGCCTGAGAAAGGCGCCGACATGCCGAGGGTGATGGTCGTGTCGGTGATGCCGGGATCCGCGGCGAGGACGCTGCCCGACGCAGCGAAAGCGAGTCCGGCGCAGAGGCTGGCCAGGCTTGTCTTGATGGACTTGATCAGCATGGTTTGTCGTTATTTTCTGTCAAAAGTTGGTGCGCGCCGGCCAGTATAGGACAAAGAAATCGGTTTCGGAAAAGGACACGGGCCGACGTTCTGCAACGTCGGCCCGCGGTTCTGGATATTGCGGTGCAATATTTTCAGCCGGATCAGCTGCTGAAGAAATCCTTCACCTTGTCCATCCAGGATTTTGCCTTCGGGTTGTGCCGTTCGGCATTGCTCGAGGCGATCTCGCCGAACTCGCGCAGCAGCTCCTTCTGGCGATCGGTGAGCTTGACCGGCGTCTCGACGATCACGTGCACCATCAGATCGCCCGGCGCATGGGTGCGCACGTTGCGGATGCCCTTGCCGCGCAGGCGGAAGACCTTGGCGCTCTGGGTTTCCGCCGGGATGCGGATGTTGGCTGCGCCGTCGAGGGTCGGGATCTCGATCTCGCCGCCGAGGGCTGCGGTGGTGAAGCTGATCGGCATCTCGCAGTGCAGGTCGTCGCCGTCGCGCTGGAAGACCGGGTGCTGCTTGATGTGGATTTCCACGTAGAGGTCGCCGGCGGGGCCGCCATTGACGCCTGGCTCGCCCTGGCCACCGTGACGCAGGCGCATGCCGTCGTCGATGCCCGCGGGGATCTTCACTTCCAGGGTCTTCTGGCGTTTGACGCGGCCAGCGCCGCCGCAGGTGGTGCAGGGCTCGGGAATGATCCGGCCGCTGCCGTGGCACTTGGGGCAGGTCTGCTGGATGGAGAAGAAGCCCTGCTGGATGCGCACCTGACCCGCGCCGCCGCAAGTGGGGCAGGTCTTGGGCTGGGTGCCGGGCTTGGCGCCGCTGCCGTGGCAGGTGCCGCATTCTTCCTGGGCCGGGATGCGGATGGTCTTCTCGGCGCCGCGGGCGGCTTCTTCGAGGGTGATCTCGAGGTTGTAGCGCAGGTCGGCGCCGCGATAGACGTTGGAGCGTCCGCGACCGCCACCACCGCCGCCACCGAAGATGTCACCGAAGATGTCGCCGAACGCATCGGCAAAGCCGTCGAAGCCCTGACCGCCGCCGCCACCGCCCATCTGCGGGTTGATCCCGTCGTGGCCGTAGCGGTCGTAGGCGGCGCGCTTGTTGGCGTCGGTGAGGATCTCGTAGGCCTCCTTGACCTCCTTGAACTTCTCCTCGGCTTCCTTGTTGTCCGGGTTGCGGTCCGGGTGGTACTTCATGGCCAGCTTGCGGTAGGCCTTTTTCAGCTCGTCCTCGGAGGCGTCGCGATTGACGCCGAGGACTTCGTATAAATCCCGTTTCGCCATTTTTGGGTGCTCTGGCTATCTTGTGGAAAGGCCGAGCCGAGCGGTGCGCGGGGCACCGGCATGGCTCGGCCGGGTCGGTCAGGTCAGCTTTTCAGCTGTGGTGCTTACTTCTTGTCCTTCACTTCGGTGAACTCGGCGTCCACCACGTCCGGGTCGTTGGACTTGGCGCCACCGGCGGAGGCACCGGCACCACCTGCCGCACCGGCAGCACCCGCTTCGGCCTGGGCCTGGGCGTAGATGTGCTCGCCGAGCTTCTGGCTGACGGCGCCGAGGGCTTCGCTCTTGGCGTCGATGGCGGCCTTGTCGCCGGACTTGATGGCTTCTTCAGCTTCGGCGATGGCGGCTTCGATCTTGGCCTTGTCGTCGCCGATCTTGTCTCCGTGCTCGGCCAGGGCCTTCTTGACCGAATGGACCAGGGTGTCGAGCTGGTTGCGGGCGTCGACCAGTTCGTGGGCCTTCTTGTCTTCCTCGGCGTGAGCCTCGGCGTCGCGCACCATGCGCTGGATCTCTTCATCCGACAGGCCGGAGTTGGCCTTGATGGTGATCTTGTTTTCCTTGCCGGTGGCTTTGTCCTTGGCGGACACGTGCAGGATGCCGTTGGCGTCGATGTCGAAGGTGACTTCGATCTGCGGCATGCCGCGCGGCGCCGGCGGGATGTCGGACAGGTTGAACTGGCCGAGGCTCTTGTTGCCGGAAGCCATCTCGCGCTCGCCCTGCAGCACGTGGATGGTTACGGCGGACTGGTTGTCGTCGGCGGTGGAGAACACTTGCGAGGCCTTGGTCGGGATCGTGGTGTTCTTCTGGATGAGTTTGGTCATCACGCCGCCCAGGGTTTCGATGCCCAGCGACAGCGGGGAGACGTCGAGGAGCAGCACGTCCTTGACTTCGCCCTGCAGCACGCCGCCCTGGATGGAGGCGCCAACGGCGACGGCTTCGTCCGGGTTCACGTCACGGCGCGGATCCTTGCCGAAGAACTCCTTCACCTTCTCGATGACCTTCGGCATGCGGGTCTGGCCGCCGACGAGGATCACGTCGTCAATGTCGGAAACCTTCACGCCGGCGTCCTTCAGGGCCACGCGGCAGGGCTCGATGGTGCGCTCGACCAGGTCTTCAACCAGCGACTCGAACTTGGCGCGGGTGATCTTCAGCGCCAGGTGCTTCGGGCCGGTGGCGTCGGCGGTGATGTAGGGCAGGTTGATCTCGGTCTGCTGGCCGGAGGACAGCTCGATCTTGGCCTTTTCGGCGGCTTCCTTGAGGCGCTGCAGGGCCAGCACGTCGTTCTTCAGATCGACGCCTTGTTCCTTTTTGAACTCGGTGACGATGTAGTCGATGATGCGCTGGTCGAAGTCTTCGCCGCCCAGGAAGGTGTCGCCGTTGGTGGCCAGCACTTCAAACTGGTGCTCGCCGTCGATGTCGGCGATTTCGATCACGGAGATGTCGAAGGTGCCGCCGCCAAGGTCGAACACGGCGATCTTGGAGTCGCCCGGCTTCTTGTCCATGCCGAAGGCCAGCGCAGCCGCGGTCGGCTCGTTGATGATGCGCTTCACTTCGAGGCCGGCGATGCGGCCGGCGTCCTTGGTGGCCTGACGCTGGCTGTCGTTGAAGTAGGCCGGCACGGTGATGACGGCTTCGGTGACTTCTTCGCCGAGGTAGTCTTCGGCGGTCTTCTTCATCTTGCGCAGCACTTCGGCGGAAACCTGCGGCGGGGCGATCTTCTTGCCACGCACTTCAACCCAGGCGTCGCCGTTGTCGGCCTTGCAGATGGTGAAGGGCATCAGGTCGATGTCCTTCTGCACTTCCTTTTCCTCAAAGCGGCGGCCGATCAGGCGCTTGACCGCGTAGAGGGTGTTGCGAGCGTTGGTGACGGCCTGACGCTTGGCCGGCGCGCCGCACAGGATCTCGCCGTCGTCAGCGTAGGCGACGACGGACGGGGTGGTGCGCGCACCTTCGGAGTTTTCGATGACCTTCGGCTTGCCGCCTTCCATCACGGAAACGCAGCTATTGGTGGTGCCGAGGTCGATGCCGATGATCTTGCCCATGAGTTTTTCCTTGAATTTGAATGCTGTTTGGTGGCGGGTCGGTCAGGCCGGCCCGCTGCTTGTTAGCGAATATGGGGATGCCGCGGCGGCTTTCAAGCGGCCGGCTTGGCTTTCGAGACGACGACGAGCGCCGGACGCATCACGCGCTCGTTGAGCAGGTAGCCTTTCTGCAGCACGTTGATCACGGTGTTCGGCTCGCCGTCGGCCTCGATGGCGCTGATGGCCTGGTGCTTGTTCGGGTCGAACTTCTCGCCGAGGGGGCTCACTTCGGTCACGTTGGCGCTCTGGAAGGCGGAGACGAGTTGCTTGAGGGTGAGCTCGACGCCCTGCTTGAGGGTTTCAAGGGTGGCGTTCTCGGTGGCGAGGGCGGCTTCGAGGCTGTCCTTGACCGGCAGCATCGCCTGGGCGAACTTGTCGGCGGCAAACTTGCTGGCCTTGGCGATGTCGTCCTGGGCGCGGCGGCGCACGTTTTCGGTCTCGGCCTTGGCGCGCAGCCAGGCGTCGTGGTGCTCGGCGGCTTTCAGCTCGGCCTGGCGGAGCTGCTCGGCGAGGCTGGGAAGGGTGTCGGTGCCTGCGGTTTCGGCTGCGCTGGCAGTGGCGGCATCCGCGGCGCCCGCGACGTTCTCCACGAGCTCCGGCGCGGCCTTGTCTTCG
Organism: uncultured Zoogloea sp.; assembly: GCF_937894855.1. Taxonomy (NCBI): domain Bacteria; kingdom Pseudomonadati; phylum Pseudomonadota; class Betaproteobacteria; order Rhodocyclales; family Zoogloeaceae; genus Zoogloea; species uncultured Zoogloea sp. Next base: position 69,589 of record NZ_CALAYQ010000081.1, on the reverse strand, counting down.
GGGCTCAGAGGGGTGTCCTGGTCTTGCATGGGTAACGGCTCCTTTTTTTGACTCGCTTTAAATGGGGACGGAGAATATGATTTCAAGAGGGCGTCACCAAAGTTGCCGGCTGGCAGCGAAAGGGAGTGTAAAATCCGAGTGTTCCGGGTTTTCTCCGGTCATCTTTACGAATGTTTTCGCGTAAAGCAGGTATGGAAAAAGCACCTGATAAAATCGGCAAGTACAAGCTGATCCGGGAGGTTGGGCGCGGCGCGACGGCGACGGTCTACCTCGCCGAGCATCCCCAATACCCGGACAACGTCGCCCTCAAGCTAATCCGTTTCGACGACAAGTCGAAGGACGAGGCCAAGTGGAACCGGCGTCTGCTCAAGCTGCTGCGCGCCGAGATGGACGTGTCGCGGCGGCTGGATCACCCCAACATCATCAAGATCTTCGATACGGCGGTCGAGAAGGACTACGCCTATATCGTCATGGAGTACTTTCCGGGCACGACCCTCGAGAAGTACTGCAGCTTCCAGAGCCTGCTCCCCCTGCATCGCACCATCGGCATGATCTTCAAGTGCGCGATGGCGCTCGATTACGCCTACCGCCAGGGGGTTGTGCACCGGGACATCAAGCCGGCCAACATCCTCGTGGATGACAACGATAACGTGAAGGTCACCGACTTCGGCCTTGCGCTCAACGTGAGCAAGAAGAGCGCGGCTGATTCGACCTTCATCATGGGCGTGGGCTCGCCAGCCTACATGAGCCCGGAACAGATCAAGGGCTACCCGCTCAACCAGAAGACCGACCTGTTCTCCCTGGGTGTGGTGCTGTTTCACATGCTCACCGGCCGGCTGCCCTTCCGGGCCAAGAACCCGGCCCAGCTCATCTACAAGATCATCAACACCGAGCCGCCGCTGGTGTCGCAGATCAACTCGGAACTGCCCGAGCAGCTCGATCAGGTGATCCGCAAGGCTCTCGAGAAGGATCTGTATTCACGCTACAAGAACGGCGCCGAGTTTGCGAAGGATCTGTCGGCGGTGCGCTACAAGATCCTCGACGACTCGACCAGCCAGCAGGACACCACCCGCTACGCCACCCTGCGCAAGATGCCTTTCTTCACCGAGTTCGAGGATGTGGAGATCTGGGAGATGCTGCGCATCTCGCGCTGGCGCAAGGTCGAATCCCATACCCTGCTGCTGCGCGAGGGTGATGCGGACCAGCGTTTCGGGATCGTCATCGATGGCCGGGTCGAGGTGTCCGTCGATGGCCATCGGGTGTACGAGCTGGGGGCGGGCGAGGTGTTTGGCGAGCTCGCCTTCCTGGATGCCCAGGATCACAAGCACATGAACACCGCGGTGACGACCACCGAAACGGTCTACCTCGAGATCAACCCCGCCGCCCTGTCGCTGGCCACCGACGAGTGCCAGGACGCCTTCAGAAGCCGGCTGGTCACCACCGTGGCGCGCCGGCTGGGCGCGGCCTACCGCGAACTTTCCAAGACCGGCGTGCCGGCCGAGCAGGTGACCGCCAGCGGCTTTGGCATGGAACTCCAGCTGGTCGACACCTGAGCGGCCTTGTCGCGGGCCTCAGCCCAGGTGGGCGAGGGTCCAGCGGCGGATGTCGTCTGCGCCCATGGCGCCAGCCTGACGGGCAATCTCCCGCCCGTGGCGAATCAGCACCAGCGTCGGGATGCTGCGGATCCCGAAACGTGCCGCCAGCGCCTGTTCCTCTTCCGTATTCACCTTGCCAAGTCTTGCGCGGGGTTCCAGTTGCCCCGCGGCAGCCGAGAACGCCGGCGCCATGCTCCGGCACGGGCCGCACCAGGGCGCCCAGAAATCCACCAGCAGCGGCAGATCGCCCTTTTCTGCATGGGCGGCAAAATTTGCCGCATTCAGCGTCAGCGGGGCACCGGTGAAGAGCGCCCCCTTGCAGCGGCCACAGGTTCCGTTGTCTCCCAGCTTGTCGGCCGGTACGCGGTTTACGGCCTGGCAGTGGGGGCAGGTAACGAGAATGGGCTGGTTCATGGCATGTCATCCGGAAAGCTGTGGCAAGAGCGCAGATGGGGTGAAGTGGCCGGCTTTCAAGGGGGCGAGCGCTGCCGGTGTGTTTCTCCATGGTCAATCGACGCCTAAAGTTCTGGCCGCCCGGGCCGAAATTTGCTCCTGAAGCGCGATGTCGTCGCGGACCTTTGAGGAGGTGGCCTGTGAGCCGAGGCAGCACATACGGAATCAGTCGGGTAGACAATGAAACCAGCCGTACCCACGGCTGGCTGGTGACGATCCAGCGTCGCGGTGTGATCTACCGTAAACACTTCAGTGACGGCGTGTTTGGCGGAAAGCAGCGCTCTTTTGCGGCTGCGAAGGAATACCGGGACGAGATCATTGCAGCCCACCCCCCGTTGTCGATGCAGGAGTATTCCAACATCGTCAAGAAGAACAACCGTTCCGGGGTTGTCGGCGTGTGTCGCTACTGCGCCTCGGAAACCCGCGACCTGCCCGAAGAGAAGCAGCGCTGGTTCTGGGTGGCGTCGTGGCCCTTGCCGGATGGCCGTCGAAAGCGGGTCAAGTTCTCCGTCAAGAAGTACGGCGAGGATGGCGCCTTCCAGATGGCGATGGACGCCCGGGCGTCGGCGCTCGGCAAGCTGGTCGGGGCGTTCGATCCGGGGGCGGTGCGCCGCAAGGCCGCCCGGCGCCGTACGGCACCGGTGGTCGCGTCAGGGGCGCACTGAAAGCTGCGGTGTTGTCAGTCCTTGTCCGCCAGGGCGAGGCTGACCATCCAGGTGAGCAGGCTGTACGCCAGCGCACCCCAGAAGGCGGTTGAAAAGTCCGGCACGACAAATCCCTTCACGAGGCCGGACACGCTCCAGAACATCAGGGCGTTGATCACCAGCGTGAACAGGCCCAGCGTCAGGATGGTGATCGGCAGGGTGATCAGCACGAGCAGCGGCCGGATGATCGCATTGACGAAGCCCAGCAGTACCGCGCTGATCAGCGCCGCGGTGTAGCTGTCCACCTGCACCTTGGTGATGATTTCCGGGATCAGCATCAGCGCGACCGCGTTGAGCACCCAGCGCAATATCAGTTTCATTGGTTGTCTCCAGCCCCGGCGGGGCGATGATTGATCAGGCCTTGGCGCCGCGGTCGCGGGCCAGGCGCGCCTGGCGTTCGAGCGTGCCCGCATCCGGTTGCGGCTCGTTCAGCCAGTAGCCCATTTCCCGCACACACACGGCCATCAGCGCCTCGATCCAGTCGTCGCGTTCGTTCAGGCACGGGATGTATCCGAAGCGCTTGCCGCCGGCGTGCAGGAAGGCCTCGCGGCATTCCATGTTGATCTCTTCCAGCGTCTCCAGGCAGTCCGAGACGAAACCGGGGCACATCACGTCCACAGAACCGACGCCTGCCTGCGCCATCGCCTCGAGGGTGGGCTGGGTGTAGGGCTGCAGCCACTCGGCCTTGCCGACGCGCGACTGGAAGCTCACCACCAGCCGCTCCGGCGGCAGCGCCAGGGCTTCGCCGAGCAGGCGGGCGGTCTTCAGGCATTCGCAGTGATAGGGATCGCCGAGCTCCAGCGAGCGCTTGGGGGTGCCGTGGTAGCTCAGCACCAGCCGGTCGGGTTCGCCATTGCGCTTCCAGTGTTCACGCACCGAATTGGCGAGGGCCTGGATGTAGGTGGGCTCGCCGGGAAAGCTGCGCACGTAGCGGATCTCCGGCAGGTTGCGCCAGTGGCGCAGGCAGTCGGCCACTTCGTCGATCACCGTGGCGGTGGTGCTGGCGGCGTACTGGGGGTAGAGCGGCACCACGAGGATGTGGGTGCAGCCGGCGGCGCGCATGGCGTCGAGCTGGCTGCGGATCGACGGCTGACCGTAGCGCATCGCCCATTCGACGACGAGATCCCGCTGGCCGGCGTTGGCCAGGAAACCCTTGAGCAGCTTGGCCTGCTTTTCGGTGTGGGCCTTGAGGGGGGAGCCTTCGTCGGTCCACACGCTGGCGTACTTGGCAGCGGATTTGGCTGGACGGGTGCGCAGGATGATGCCGTGGAGGATCGGCCACCACACGAGGCGTGGGATCTCCACGACCCGCGGGTCGGACAGGAACTGCCGCAGGTACGGGCGCAGGGCCGCTGCGGTGGGGGCGGTCGGGGTGCCGAGATTGACCAGCAGGATGCCGGTACGCGGCGCCTTGCCGTGGGTGTGCGCTGGCGCTTGCCAGAATCGGGTCATCGGGGAGCTTTCAGGTTCAGTTTTGCCCGGAAAGGGCACTGGAGATGAGGCGGGCGGTGACGTCCACGATCGGGATCACCCGTTCGTAGGCCATCCGGGTGGGGCCGATCACGCCGACCGAGCCGACCAGCTGGCCGTCCACCTCGTAGGGAGCGGTGACGACGCTGCAGTCGTCCAGCGGGCTGAGGCCGCTCTCGCCACCAATGAAGATCTGCACGCCCTGGGCGCGGTTGGAGATGTCGAGGAGCTGCATCAGCCCCGTCTTCTGCTCGAAGAGTTTGAAGAGCTCGCGCAGGCGGGCCATGTTCGACGACAGATCCTCGGCATCCAGGAGGTTGGTCTCACCGGAAATCACGTAGGTGCTGCGGGTTTCCTCCAGCGCCTCGCTGCCGGCCTCGACGGCCGCGCTCATCAGCTCGGTCATGTCGGTGCGCAGCTGCTTGAGTTCGTCCTGGATGCGGGTGCGGATTTCGTCGAAGGCGAGGCCCGCGAAGTGCTGATTGAGGTAATTGGCGGCGGTGACGAGCTCCGACGGGCTGTACGCGCGCTTGGTGAAAAGGATGCGGTTCTGCACATCGCCGGCGCTGGTGACGAGGATCAGCAGGATGCGGGTGTCGGACAGACTGACGAACTCGATCTGGCGGATCCTCGGCACGTCCTGCTTGGGCGAGACGACGACGCCGGCGAAGTGGGTGAGGCCCGACAGCAGCTGCGACGCGGCATTGAGCACGCGCTGGGGCTCGCCGGGCTGGATCTGACCCTGGAGTTCATGGAGCTGGCCGGTGCCGATGGGCTGCACCGTGAGCAGGCTGTCCACAAAAAAGCGGTAGCCGAGGGGCGTGGGAATGCGCCCGGCAGAGGTGTGCGGGCTGGTGATGAAGCCCAGCTCCTCCAGGTCGGACATCACGTTGCGCACCGTGGCCGGCGACAGCTGCAGGCCCGAATAGCGCGACAGTGCCCGCGACCCGACGGGCTGGCCTTCGGCGATGTAATGCTCCACCAGGGTCTTCAGGAGGATTTGCGAGCGTTGGTCGAGACGGGTCATGGCGGCAGATGGAGGGTTCCCGGCGATTCTAAGAGAAGGCCTGCGTTCATGAGAAGCAGGAGCACGCTGCAGAATGTGGTTTAATCAATGCATGACCTGCGAGTTCAAGACTATCGCACTGATCGGCAAGTATCAGAGCCCTGAAGTGGCCGAGGCGGTGCTTCGGCTGGCCAATTATTTGCGCGGCCTCGGCATTGCCGTGTTGATCGAGCAGGGAACCGCGAGTTCCACGGGGCTCACGGCGGGTTTCACGGTCGCAAGCTACGACGAGATCGGCGCCCGGGCCGATCTGGCCGTGGTGCTCGGCGGTGACGGCACCCTGCTCAACAGCGCGTGCCGCCTGGCTTCGTACAACGTGCCGCTGGCGGGCGTCAATCAAGGCCGGCTGGGCTTTCTGACCGACATCTCCCGCGAGGTCGCCCTCGACAAGATCGGCGAGATCCTCCAGGGTCGCTACACTGAAGAATCCCGCATCCTGCTCGACGCGGAAGTGCTGCGCGGCGGGCAGCGGGTGTTCCACACGGTGGCCCTCAACGACGTGGTGGTCAACAAGGGCGAGCTGGGCCGGATGATCGAATTCGATCTGCGCGTCGATGGCGAGTTCGTCTACACCCAGCGCTCCGACGGCATGATCGTCTCGACGCCCACCGGCTCGACGGCCTACGCGTTGTCGGCCAACGGGCCGATCCTCCACCCCAGCGTCGAAGGCATCGCGCTGGTGCCCATGTGCCCCCACGCGCTCACGGCCCGGCCGATCACGCTGCCCGATCACTGCTGCATCGAGATCGTGCTGCTGCCGCCCCACGATTCCCGCGTCCACTTCGACGGCCAGAGCCGCTACGACACTCGCGCCGGCGACACCGTGCGGATCACCCGCTCGCCCCATCGCGTGCGCCTGCTTCATCCCCCGGGCTACAGCTACTTTGCGATGCTTCGCGAAAAGCTGCACTGGAGCTCGACGCCCCGTCACGGCTGACCTGCCGGTTTCACCCACTCGGTTTTTTCATGCTGCGTCATCTTTCCATTCGCGATTTCGTGATTGTCGATCGGCTCGAACTGGCCTTCGAGGCCGGTTTCGGTGCACTTACCGGTGAGACCGGTGCGGGCAAGTCGATCCTCCTGGATGCCCTTGGCCTCGCCCTCGGTGGCAAGGCCGAGGCCGGCGTGGTGCGCAGCGGTCAGGCGCGCGCCGAGATCGTCGCCGAGTTCGACCTGCCGCCCGACGGCCCGCTGCGGGCCTGGTTGGCGGAGCAGGAGATCGACGCCGACGAAGGCGTGCTGCTGATGCGCCGCGTCATCGAAAGCGGCGGCCGCTCCAAGGCGTGGCTCAACGGCTCGCCGGTGGTGCTGGCGCAGCTGCGGACGGCCGGCGAATGGCTGGCTGACATCCACGGGCAGCACGCCCATCACGCGTTGCTGCGGCCCGACGCCCAGCTGGCGCTCGTCGATGCCCACGGTGGCCTTGTCGCCCAGGCGGCCGAGGTGGCCGAGCGTCACCGCGCATGGTCGGCCCTGCGGCGGGCGCGGGAGGCAGCGGAGGAGGGCGCGTCCTCCACCGAGCGCGAGCGCGAACTCCTCGGCTGGCAAGTGGCAGAACTGCGCGAGCTGGCCTTCGAGCCCGACGAATGGGCCCAGCTCAACCAGGAGCAGGCCCGGCTGGCCCACGCAGCCGGCCTTATCGAAGGCAGCGCCGAAGTCATTGATGGCCTCGCCGACGGCGAGTACGCGCTGCTTTCCCAACTCGAACGCCTGCTGTCCCGCGTCGCCGACATGGCGACCCACGACGGCCAGCTTGCCGACGTGCAGGAGCTGCTCGGCAGCGCCAGCATCCAGCTTGACGAAGCGCTCCACGCCATGCGCCGCTACCGCGACCGGCTCGATCTCGATCCGGATCGCCTTGCCGAAATCGACCAGCGCATCCAGGCGATCACGGCCATGGCCCGCAAGTATCGGGTTGCTCCCGAAGGTCTGCCGGACGTCCTGCTGGAAAGCGTGGGGCGGCTGGAGCGGCTCGTTCGCCAGTCCGATCCCGAAGCCCTGGCTCGGGAAGAGTCCGCGGCAAAGTCCGCCTTCCTGGCAGTGGCCGAGCCGCTCTCCGCGGCCCGGCGCAAGATCGCCGCCGAGTTGTCGGCGGCGGTCACCGAGGCCATGCAGTCGCTGGCGATGGGCGGTGCCCAGTTTGAGATCGCGCTGCGTCCCGTCGAAGAAGGTGCAGCTAGCGGGCTGGAGAGCGTCGAGTTCCTCGTCACCGCCAACGCCAGTCAGCCGCTCCGGCCGATGGCGCGGGTGGCGTCCGGTGGCGAGTTGTCGCGGATCGGTCTGGCGATCCAGGTCATCACCAGCCGCAATGCGGCCACGCCGACGCTGATCTTCGACGAAGTGGATGTGGGGATTGGCGGCCGGGTGGCGGAGATTGTCGGCCGGCTGCTGCGTCAGCTGGGTGACGACCGGCAAGTGTTGTGCGTCACCCACTTGCCTCAGGTGGCCGCCCAGGCCAACTGGCAATGGTCCATCGCCAAGGAAACGCGCGATGGCGAGACCCTGTCGCGGGTCACGCCGCTGGACGACCCGGCGCGGATCGAGGAGATCGCCCGGATGCTGGGCGGGGTGAACATCACCGACACCACCCGCAGCCACGCCGCGGAGATGCTCGGCCTGACCGGCTGATCAGCCCAGGCTGGCGGCGCCGGCCATGGTCACGACGCCGGTGAGCACGAACACGCCGGCGGCGATCCAGCGGATCAGCTTGAGGGGCAGGCGCTTCGCCAGCCCTTCGCCCAGCAGCACGGCCGGCACGTTGGCGAGCATCATGCCCACCGTGGTGCCCAGCACCACCCAGGCCAGCGCATCGAAACGGGCGGCGAGGGCGACGGTGGCGAGCTGGGTCTTGTCGCCCATCTCGGCGATGAAGAAGGCGATGGTGGTGGTCACGAAGGCCCCGGCAGGATGCATCTCGGAAGGCGCCTCGTCGTCATCCAGTGTGTCGGGCTTGAGCGTCCACAGGCCGAACACCACGAACACGATGCCGACGATCCACGGCAGCCAGTGGGTCGGGATGTACTGGGCCACCCAAACGCCCACCGAGCCGGCAAGCGCGTGATTGAGGATCGTCGCCACGAAGATCCCGGCGATGATCGGCCATGGCTTGCGCAGGCGGGCCGCCAGAACAAAAGACAAAAGCTGGGTCTTGTCGCCGATTTCAGCCAGGGCGACGAGGGCTGTCGAAGTAAGGAATGCGTCCACGGGATAGCGGCGTCAGGGCCGCGGGGAATCAGGAGTCGGAGGTGTTGCTGGCCTGGCTGGAACCAACGGCCTTGTGCGGGCAGTCGGTCTTCTTGCAGTCCACGTACAGATAGAGGGCGTGTTCACGCACGGCAAAGCCGCGCTCTTCCGCGATGCGGTTCTGGCGCTCCTCGATGGCGGGGTCGAAGAATTCTTCCACGTGCCCGCATTGCATGCAGACGAGGTGGTCGTGGTGGCCGCCTTCGTTGAGTTCGAAGACCGCCTTGCCGGATTCGAAGTAGTGGCGCTCGAGGATGCCCGCCTGCTGGAACTGGGTGAGCACGCGATAGACGGTGGCGAGACCGATGTCCATGTCTTCGGCGATCAGCAGGCGATAGACGTCTTCGGCGGTCAGATGGCGGTTTTCGGCCTTCTGGAACAGATCGAGGATCTTCAGCCGCGGAAAGGTCGCCTTCAGGCCGATACTTTTTAGATTCTGGGAGTTGCTGGACATGGAGGCCCCGAAAAACACGAGAAGGCGGCCGGGAGCCCGGCCGGCCCCGTATGATATAGTTTCTGCCCCTCGTTGAGAATGCGGCCTCCGTGCCGCGCCTGCGTCCGCTCCGAACCCCATGCGCAAACTGATCTCTTCCGCCTTGCTGTTCGCCGCGCTGGGTGCGGCTGTTTCCGGTTGCTCCCCGACCGCGGTCAGCGATTTTGTGAAGCCGTACCGGATCGACATCCGTCAGGGCAATTACGTCACCCAGGAGATGGTCGCCCAGCTCAAGCCGGGCATGTCCCGCGACCAGGTCCGCTTTGTGCTCGGCACGCCACTGGTCACCGACGTCTTCCACTCCGACCGCTGGGACTACGTCTATCGTTTTCGTCCTGGCAAGGGGGACACGCTTCTCGAGCGCCGGCTCACGGTGATCTTCGCCGGTGACAGCCTGGCCCGCCTGGAAGGCGATGTCCGTCCCGAGGATGCGGCTGCAAAGCCCCAGTAATCCACGGGGCGGGCTGTCGCGCCCCTCGACATCCATTTCCTATCGTTCATTTTCGGGAAACACATGAAGAAAGTTCGTATCGCGATTGCCGGTGCGTCGGGCCGCATGGGCCGGATGCTGATCGAGACGACCCTCAAGGCTGCCGATGCCGAGCTCGTGGCGGCGTTCGACCAGCCGGGCAGCCCCTTCATCGGCAAGGATGCCGGCGAACTGGTCAGCCAGCCCTGCGGCGTGGCGATCACCGCTGACGTGGCCGCTGGCCTCGCCAAGGCCGATTGCCTGATCGACTTCACCCGCCCCGAGGGCACGCTACACCACCTCGAGCTCGCCAAGGCGGCCTCGTGTGGCATGGTGATCGGCACGACCGGTTTCTCGGCCGAGGGCAAGGCCGCCATCGCGGCTGCCGCCGAGAGCATTCCGGTGGTCTTCGCGCCGAACATGGCGATCGGCGTCAATGCGGTGTTCAAGCTGCTCGAAGTGGCCGCGCGCATCCTCAACGAAGGCTACGACGTGGAAGTCATCGAGGCTCATCATCGCCTGAAGGTCGACGCGCCCTCCGGCACTGCGCTGCGCATGGGCGAGGTGGTTGCGAAGGAACTCGGCCGCGATCTGGAAACCTGCGCGATCTACGGCCGCGAAGGCGTGACCGGCGAGCGCGATGCCCAGACCATCGGTTTCTCGACGATCCGCGGTGGCGACATCGTCGGTGATCACACCGTGCTGTTTGCCGGTATCGGTGAGCGCATCGAGATCACCCACAAGAGCAGCAGCCGCATGCCTTACGCCTCCGGCAGCCTGCGTGCGGCGCGCTTCATCGCTGGCCGCAAGGCGGGTCTCTTCGATATGCAGGATGTGCTCGGCCTGAAGTGATCGGGCCCTGGTTTTCGGGGCTCAAGGACGGGGACGGCATGCCGTTATAGTCGTCAGATTCAAGGTGGCACGCCGGTTTCCCGGCGTGTCTTCGTGCCAGACAGACGCCCCCCGACCTCCTTGCCGAAGTGACCAGCCCAGAAGCCGATCCCGCCGCGTCCGACGACAAGCTCGGACGCGCCCTGCGAGACTTTGTTGCGCAGCGTATTGCCAGTGGCAGCCTGCCTGCCACCTGCGATCCGGCGACCGCTTCGCCGGAGCAGATGCTCGAAATCCTGCGCGGGGTCATTGCGGCCCGGGACGAAGCCGAGTGCAACGTCCGGGCATTCAGCGAGCGCCTCGACCTCGCCATGCAGAACACCGAAGGTGGGCTGTGGGACTGGGATCTGGCCTCTGGCGTCATCGTCCTCGACGACAACTGGCGCGAAATCCTCGGCTACACCGATCGCGATGCGGCAGCAAAGCCCGAGTGGATCTCGCTAGTGCATCCCGATGACCTGGAGGCCATCCGGTATCACGCCATCGTTCATCTGCGCGGCGAGCTGGATCACTTTGAGGTGCAGTTCCGCATCCGCCACTGCTCAGGCACCTGGCGCTGGGTTTTCGTGCATGGGCGTGCCTCCAACCGGAGTTCGGAAGGGCGCTGGGCCCGGATGGTCGGCACCTATCGGGATGTCACCCAGGCAAAGCGTTCCGAGCTCGAGCTCCTTCACGCCAAGGAGCAGGCCGAAGCCGCCAACCGGGCGAAGAGCGACTTCCTTGCCAACATGAGCCACGAGATCCGCACCCCGATGAACGGCATCATCGGGATGACGGAACTCCTCCTCGACACCCAGCTCGACATCGAGCAGCGGGAATACCTCCAGACCGTCAAGAGCTCCGCCGATTCGCTGCTGCGGATCATCAACGACGTGCTCGACTTCTCGAAGATCGAGGCCGGGCACCTGACCCTTGAGCGGGTCGGCTTCTCGTTGCCGGGCCTGCTCGGCGACATGATGAAGTCGCTGGCGCTGAGGGCATACCAGAAGGGTCTCGAGTGCTTCTACGACGTGGCGCCGGAGGTGCCGACGGTGCTCGTCGGCGATCCGACCCGGCTGCGTCAGGTGCTCACCAATCTGGTGGGCAATGCGATCAAGTTCACCGAACAGGGTGAGGTTGAGGTTTCGGTGTGCAGCCTCGGCGAGGACTCGGGCGTGCTGAGTCTCGAGTTCGCCGTGCGGGATTCGGGGATCGGCATTCCGGACGACAAGCAGGCGCTGGTCTTCGGCGCCTTCTCCCAGGCCGACGAATCCACTACGCGCAAGTACGGCGGCACCGGGCTGGGTCTGGCGATCAGCCGGCGGATCGTCGAGCTGATGGGTGGCGCGATCACCCTCGACAGCGCGCCCGGTGTCGGCAGCACCTTCCGATTCACCATCAGGGTGGGTATCGGCCAGGCTGGTCAGGTGGTACAGCCCAACTTCGGAGCGCGCCGGGTGCTGGTCGCCGGGCGCAATGCGGCGCTCCGTCGCTGCGTCGGCAGGCAGTTGAAATCGGTGGGTCTAGATGTGTTCGAGGCGGGCTCCGGAGAGGCGGTCGAGGAATCGCTGGCGGCTGCCCACAAGGCGAACGAGCCTTTCGACTGGCTGTTGATGGATGCCACCATGCCGGCTCCCGGCGGTTACGCGCTGGCCGAATCCCTGAGCAAAGGCTGGCCACGTCTCGACCGCGTGGTGATGATGCTGGACGCCAACACCCAGCGTAGCGATACCGTCAAGTGCGAGAACCTGAAGGTTGGCGCACGCCTCATCAAGCCGTTTGCCCAGACCGATCTGTTCGATGCGCTCTCGCTGACCCTGCAGGGCGAGGCCGTGGACGAAGAGAAGATGTTCGCCTTTGACGCGGCGCAGACCCAGGCCTACGCGCCGCCCGTTTCGAGGGCGCGCCAGAATCTCAAGATCCTGCTGGTCGAAGACAATCCGGTCAATCAGACGGTGGCCGTGAAGATGCTCGAGAAGGTCGGTCACAAGATCACTGTGGCCGGCAACGGGCAGGAGGCGCTGGATCTGTTTGACAAGGAGCGCTTCGACATCATCCTGATGGATGTGCAGATGCCGGTGATGGGGGGGCTGGAGGCCACGCAGGCCATCCGTACCCGCGAGGCACGCCGGAGCTGGGCCGCGGGAGGCCAGTGGCGCTCGACCCCCATCGTTGCGATGACCGCCCATGCGATGCAGGGCGACCGTGATCGCTGCCTGATGGCGGGGATGGATGATTACATCGCCAAGCCGATCAAGCCGGTCGAGCTGCATGCGGTGATCGATCGGGTGATGGGCGACATGAACGTCGCTGACGACGAGCCCGAGGAGGCGGGGGGCGGCTACGTGGAGATGGTTGGCGAAAACGCCATCGCCGACCTGGGTGCGACCCGCGACCTGCTCGATGGCGACGACGCCGCTCTGCAGCAGCTCATCAGCCTGTTCTTCAGTGACCTGGAGCGCAATCGGCGCACCCTGGAGCAGGCCCACCTTGACGGGGATTTCCCGACTATCCGCAGCATCGCCCATTCCATCAAGGGTTCCGCCGGCGTTTTCAATGCGGCCGCTGTCACCGCGGTGGCTCAGCGCATCGAAGTGGCCGCCAAGGATGCGGATGCGCCGACGGTCAAGCGTGAGCTGCCTGTCCTGATGACGGAGCTCGGCAATCTCGCAGGCGTATTGCGCAGAGCGCGCCGGTCAGGCTAGGCGTGTCAGCGTCTTGTCAGTTTACCTACAGACGAGTTTGCCGGAGTGGCCCGTCACGGGCTATAATTAGAAAGTTTCTCAGCGGGATAGCCACAGCGGCTGATCCCGTTTTTCATGTGTAGCCTGCTGCACATGCCAGTTGCCCAATCACCAGAATTCGAGGAGTCCGCCGTGTCAGCTTTCCCGCCCGCCATTCTTGCTCTTGCCGACGGGACGGTGTTTTACGGTAAAGGCATCGGAGCGGTCGGTTCGACGGTTGGTGAGGTTGTGTTCAACACCTCCATGTCGGGTTACCAGGAAATTCTCACCGACCCGAGCTACTGCCGTCAGATCGTCACCCTCACTTACCCGCACATTGGCAACACCGGCATCAACCGCGAAGACTGTGAGGCCGGCAAGGTTTTTGCCGCAGGCCTCGTCATTCGTGATTTGCCGCTGGTGGCGTCCAACTGGCGCAGCGAGCAGTCGCTGGATGCTTACCTCAAAGCCGAGAACATCGTCGCCATCGCCGGCATCGACACCCGCAAGCTGACCCGCATCCTTCGGGAGAAGGGCGCTCAGGGCGGCTGCATCGTCACTGCCGCCACCGCCGCCGAACTCAACGCTGAAGCCGCCGTGGCCCAGGCCCGCGGTTTTCCGGGGCTGGCGGGCATGGATCTGGCCAAGGTCGTGTCGGCCACCGAAACCTACCCCTGGACCGAAGGCGAATGGCGTCTCGAGCAGGGCTATGTGGCCGCCGAGAATCCCCGCTTCCACGTGGTGGCCTACGACTACGGCGTCAAGCGCAACATCCTGCGCATGCTCGCCGAGCGCGGCTGCCGCCTGACCGTCGTGCCGGCCCAGACGCCGGCTTCCGAAGTGCTCGCCCTGAACCCGGATGGCGTGTTCCTGTCCAACGGCCCCGGCGATCCGGAGCCCTGTGACTACGCGATCAAGGCCATCCAGGAAGTGCTCGCGAAGGGCATCCCGACCTTCGGCATCTGCCTGGGCCACCAGCTGCTCGCGCTGGCCTCCGGCGCCAAGACCCTCAAGATGAAGTTCGGCCACCACGGTGCCAACCATCCGGTCAAGGATCTCGATTCCGGCCAGGTGCTGATCACCAGCCAGAACCACGGCTTTGCGGCCGATGCGGCCACCCTGCCGGCCAACGTCCGGGTCACCCACGTGTCCCTGTTCGATGGCAGCCTGCAAGGTCTTGCCCGCACCGACGTGCCGGCCTTCTCGTTCCAGGGTCACCCCGAAGCGAGCCCCGGCCCCCACGACGTGGCCTACCTGTTCGACCGATTCATCAAGTTGATGGAGGCGAAGGGCTGAGGCCGATCGCCATGCCGGCGCGCTTGAGTGCGCCACTTCCAGGCCATCCGCTATCCAGTCGCTGAAGAACCATGCCCAAACGTACAGACATCAAGACCATCCTCATCATTGGCGCCGGCCCGATCATCATCGGCCAGGCCTGTGAATTCGACTATTCCGGCGCCCAGGCCTGCAAAGCCCTGCGCGAAGAGGGTTACAAGGTCGTGCTGGTGAACTCCAACCCGGCCACGATCATGACCGACCCGGGCACCGCCGACGTCACCTACATCGAGCCGATCACCTGGCAGGTCGTCGAGCGCATCATCGAGAAGGAACGCCCCGATGCCGTGCTGCCCACCATGGGTGGCCAGACCGCGCTCAACTGTGCCCTTGATCTTGCCAAGCACGGCGTGCTCGCCAAGTACGGCGTGGAGCTCATCGGCGCCAAGGAAGAGGCCATCGACAAGGCCGAGGATCGCCTGAAGTTCAAGGACGCGATGACCAAGATCGGTCTGGGTTCTGCCCGGTCCGGCATCGCCCACACCATGGAAGAAGCCCATCAGGTCCAGACCGAGATCGGCTTCCCGGTGATCATTCGCCCGTCCTTCACCCTGGGTGGCACCGGCGGCGGCATCGCCTACAACACCGAAGAATTCGTCGAGATCTGCAAGCGCGGCCTCGAAGCCAGCCCGACCAACGAACTCCTGATCGAAGAGTCGTTGATCGGCTGGAAGGAATACGAGATGGAAGTCGTCCGCGACAAGGCGGACAACTGCATCATCGTGTGTTCCATCGAGAACCTCGACCCGATGGGCGTGCACACCGGCGACTCCATCACCGTCGCCCCGGCCCAGACGCTCACCGATAAGGAATACCAGATCCTCCGTAACGCCTCCATCGCGGTGCTGCGCGAGATCGGCGTCGATACCGGCGGTTCCAACGTCCAGTTCGCGATCAACCCGAAGGACGGTCGGATGATCGTCATCGAGATGAACCCGCGGGTGTCCCGTTCCTCCGCGCTGGCCTCCAAGGCCACCGGCTTCCCGATCGCCAAGGTTGCTGCCAAGCTGGCGGTGGGCTTTACCCTCGACGAGCTCAAGAACGACATCACTGGCGGCGCGACCCCGGCGTCCTTCGAGCCGTCCATCGACTACGTCGTCACCAAGATTCCCCGTTTCGCCTTCGAGAAGTTCCCCCAGGCCAACGACCGCCTGACCACCCAGATGAAGTCGGTGGGCGAGGTGATGGCCATGGGCCGCACCTTCCAGGAGTCCTTCCAGAAGGCCCTGCGTGGCCTGGAAACCGGCGCCTACGGTCTGGACGAAGTGGAAGCCGATCGCGACGACCTCGAACGCGAGCTCGGTGATCCGGGCGCCCAGCGCATCTGGTACGTCGGCCAGGCTTTCCGCGAAGGCCTGAGCCTTGAGGATGTCCATGCGCTGACCCGTATCGACCCCTGGTTCCTGATCCAGATCGAAGACATCGTTCTCACCGAGAAGTCCCTCTCCGGTCGCTCCCTCAAGGGCATCGCCGCGCCCGAACTGCGCGAGTTGAAACGCAAGGGTTTCGCCGATCGCCGCATCGCCAAGCTCCTCGGCACCGACGAAACCTCCGTGCGCCTGCACCGCCACACCCTGGGTGTGCGTCCGGTGTTCAAACGTGTCGATACCTGTGCGGCCGAGTTCGCCACGGCCACTGCCTACCTCTATTCCTCCTACGAGGACGAGTGCGAGGCGCATCCGACCGACAAGAAGAAGATCATGGTGCTGGGCGGCGGCCCGAACCGGATCGGTCAGGGCATCGAGTTCGACTACTGCTGCGTGCATGCCGCAATGGCCATGCGTGAAGACGGGTACGAGACCATCATGGTCAACTGCAACCCGGAAACCGTCTCCACCGACTACGACACCTCCGATCGTCTCTACTTCGAACCGCTGACGCTGGAAGACATCCTCGAGATCGTTGCTGTCGAGAAGCCCGTCGGCGTCATCGTCCAGTTTGGTGGCCAGACTCCGCTGAAGCGCGCCCGTGATCTCGAAGCCAACGGCGTGCCCATCATCGGCACCACCCCGGACATGATCGACGCCGCCGAAGACCGCGAGCGCTTCCAGAAGCTGTTGCACGAGCTGGGCCTCAAGCAGCCGCCCAACCGCACCGCCCGTACGCCGGAAGACGCCGTGCGCCTGGCGGCAGAGATCGGCTACCCGCTGGTCGTGCGTCCGAGCTACGTGCTCGGCGGCCGCGCGATGGAAATCGTCCACGAGCAGAAGGATCTCGAGCGCTACATGCGCGAGGCCGTCAAGGTCTCCAACGATTCGCCGGTGCTCCTCGACCGCTTCCTGAACGACGCCATCGAAGTGGATGTGGATGCCCTCTCCGACGGCAAGCGCGTGATGATCGGCGGCATCATGGAACACATCGAACAGGCTGGCGTGCACTCCGGTGACTCCGCCTGCTCGCTGCCCCCGTACAGCCTGTCGGCCAAGCTGCAGGACGAGCTGCGTCGCCAGACCGAAGCCATGGCCCGCGCCCTCAACGTGTGCGGCCTGATGAACGTCCAGTTCGCGATCCAGGGCAAGGGCGACGACGCCATCGTCTATGTGCTCGAAGTGAATCCGCGTGCCTCGCGCACCGTGCCCTTCGTCTCCAAGGCCTGCAGCCTGCCGCTGGCCAAGATCGCCGCCCGCTGCATGGCCGGTCGCAGTCTTGACGACCAGGGCGTCGTCGGTGAAGTCGTGCCGCCGTACTACTCGGTCAAGGAAGCGGTGTTCCCCTTCGTCAAGTTCCCCGGCGTCGATACCATCCTCGGCCCCGAGATGAAGTCCACCGGCGAAGTGATGGGCGTGGGCCGCACCTTCGCCGAAGCCTTCGTCAAGAGCCAGCTGGGTGCCGGTGTGCGCCTGCCGACTTCCGGCAAGGCCTTCATCAGCGTCAAGCACGCCGACCGCCCGAAGGCCATCGAAGTGGCCCGTGAGCTGCTTGATCTTGGCTTCACCGTCGTCGCCACCCGTGGCACCGCGTCGGCGATTGCCGGTGCGGGTCTCGCGGTGTCTGCGGTGAACAAGGTGAACGAAGGTCGTCCGCACGTTGTGGATATGATCAAGAACAACGAGATCAGCCTGGTCATCAACACCGTTGAAGAGAAGCGTCAGGCTGTATCCGATTCCCGTTCGATCCGCACCAGCGCACTGGCTGCCAAGGTCACGGTCTACACGACGATCGAAGGCGCTCGCGCCGCCTGTGCGGGCATGCGCCACCTGTCCGGCCTCGAGACCTACTCGCTGCAAGGTCTCCATGCGGAGCTCGCGAAGGCATGAACAAGGTTCCCTTGACCGTTGCCGGAGCCGAGAAGCTCCGGCAGGAACTGCATCGGTTGAAGACCGTTGATCGTCCGAGCGTGATCGCGGCCATCGCTGAAGCCCGTTCCCACGGCGATCTCTCCGAGAACGCCGAGTACGACGCAGCCAAGGAGCGCCAGGGCTTCATCGAGGGGCGCATCCGCGAGGTGGAGGGCAAGCTCTCCAACGCGCAGATCATCGATCCCAAGCTGCTCGATGCCGATGGCCGCTGCGTGTTTGGCGCAACCGTCGAGCTCGAGGATCTGGACACCGGTGACACGGTGACCTACCAGATCGTCGGCGACGACGAAGCGGACATCAAGGAAGGCAAGATCGCCATCAGCTCCCCGATTGCGCGGGCGCTGATCGGCAAGTTTGCCGGCGATGTGGCCGAGGTCCAGGCGCCGAAGGGCGTGCGTGAGCTCGAACTGATCGACGTGCGTTACGTCTGAGTCACGGAACATGCACCGCTTTGCCGAGCACCTCTACAGCATCGTGATCACCCTCTGGGTGGGCGCGCTGTGGGCGATCGGCTACCTGGCGGCGCCCACGTTGTTTCATGTGCTGGACGATCGGGCGCTGGCCGGCAAGGTTGCCGGCCAGTTGTTCACCTATGTGGCCTGGCTGGGCATGGCTGCCGCCGCTTACCTGCTGGTGTTTGTCGCACTGCGCAAGGATAGCGGCGCCTTCAAGAGCAGTGTGTTCTGGCTGGTCTTTCTGATGCTGGCGCTGACCGTTGCCGGCTACTTCGGCATTCAGCCGATCCTGACCCAGTTGAAAGCGGATTCATTTCCGCGAGAAGTGATGGAAAGCGCCCTGCGTGACCGCTTTGCGGCCTGGCATGGCGTTTCCAGCATTGTTTATCTGATCCAGAGCCTGCTCGGGCTGATGCTCGTCGCCTTGCAGGGCCGCGGTCTGCGCTGACCGCGGTAATCGTTCAGCGGTCCGACGGGCCGCGGGACGACTTGCCCGGTGCAGCGAACCAGTGGGGCTTCTTGGATTTGTTGGCATTCAGCGAGGCTACGCCACGGCGGGCCGACAGGGCCTTCGCAGACTTGGCTTTCGAGACCGGCTTCTTGGGTTTGTCGGAAGGCGTGCCAGGGGTGGATTCCACTTCCTGCTTCTCGCGCCAGACGACCAGCGTCTTGCCGATATGCTGAACGGACGCGGCGCCGAGTTCGGCACACACCGTAGCCATGATCAGGTCGCGTTCGGTGCGATCTTCACCATAAACCCGGATCTTGATGAGTTCGTGGGCCTGCAGGGCGTGGTCGATTTCCTTGAGCACGGCCGGCGTGAGGCCGTTGCTGGCCACGCTGACGACGGGGTTGAGATGGTGGGCTTGCGCGCGAAGGGCTCGCCGTTCCGCGGGGGTAAGTTCGGTCATGGTTTTGGCAAAGTTGGACGAAGTCCAACTCATTGAAAAAAGGGCGTAATTGTACCGCGATGAAGCGCACCAAGACCAGTAAATCATGGATGACGGAGCACGTTAACGATCCCTTCGTCCAGCGGGCGAAGACCGAGGGCTACCGTGCCCGTGCGGCTTACAAGCTCATGGAGATCGACGACAAGGACAAGCTGATCCGTCCGGGGATGGTCGTCGTCGATCTGGGGGCCGCGCCCGGCTCGTGGAGCCAGGTGGCGATCAACCGGGTGGGGGACAACGGTCGCGTGTTTGCGCTCGATCTGCTTCCGATGGAGCCGATCCACCGCGTGCAGTTCATGCAGGGGGATTTTCACGAAGAGGAATTCGTGCAGCGCTTCGAGGAATTGCTCGAAGGGCGCACGGTAGACCTTGTGATGTCGGATATCGCCCCCAACATATCGGGGATTCCGACGAGCGATCAGGCCCGGTCGATCTACCTTGCCGAACTGGCGCTGGATTTTGCCAGTCAGCATCTGGCGCCAGGCGGGCGCTTTCTGGTGAAGGTCTTCCAAGGGCAGGGCTTTGACGAGTTCCGCAAGCAGATGGAAGGGGTCTTCAGGTCGGTCGCCGTTCGGAAGCCGCAGGCATCCCGGGGGCGCAGTTCAGAGGTTTATCTGCTGGGCTCCGGAAAACGCAATTGAGTGTCGTCGCCAAGGATTGAGCTTGACTATGGCGACGATGATTTGATCCGCCGAACGTTCGGACATAGAATCAGTCCACTAAGCTATGGCCCCTGTCGGGCCTTCAAGGAATTGCGTTGAACAATTTATTCAAGAATCTTGCGATCTGGCTGGTGATCGGCGTTGTGCTGATGACGGTTTTTAACCAGTTCAACAATCGCCAGGCCGCCCAGAATTCGGTCGAATACTCCCAGTTCATGGAGGACGCCAAGCAGGGCAAGATTTCCAAGGCGATCGTCGATGGCCGTACCGTGCGGGCGCAGACCCAGGACGGCCGCCAGATCACGGTGTACACGCCGGGCGTGCAGGATATCTGGATGGTGGGTGACCTGATGCGCTACGGCGTCAAGGTGACGGCTGCCAAGCCCGAGGAAGAGCAGTCCTTCCTGATGAACATCTTCGTGTCGTGGTTCCCCATGATCCTGCTCATCGGCGTGTGGGTTTTCTTCATGCGTCAGATGCAGGGGGGCGGGCGCGGCGGTGCGTTCTCCTTCGGCAAGTCGAAGGCCAAGATGCTCGACGAGACCGCCAACACGGTCACCTTTGCGGACGTGGCGGGTTGCGATGAAGCGAAGGAAGAGGTCGGTGAATTGGTCGAGTTCCTGCGTGATCCTTCCAAGTTTCAGAAGCTCGGCGGCCACATTCCCAAGGGCGTGCTGATGGTCGGCTCGCCCGGTACCGGCAAGACGCTGCTCGCCAAGGCGATCGCTGGCGAGGCGAAGGTGCCGTTCTTCTCGATCTCCGGTTCCGATTTCGTCGAGATGTTCGTCGGCGTGGGTGCGGCCCGCGTGCGCGACATGTTCGAGCAGGCCAAGAAGCAGGCGCCGTGCATCATCTTCATCGACGAAATCGATGCAGTGGGTCGTCAGCGGGGCGCCGGCCTCGGCGGTGGCAACGACGAGCGCGAGCAGACCCTGAACCAGCTGCTTGTGGAGATGGATGGCTTTGAGGGCGTGTCTGGTGTCATCGTGATCGCTGCGACCAACCGTCCTGACGTGCTGGATCCGGCGCTGCTGCGTCCGGGCCGTTTTGACCGTCAGGTGGTTGTTCCGCTGCCTGACATCCGTGGGCGCGAGCAGATTCTGCGTGTGCACATGCGCAAGGTGCCCATCGCGCCGGACGTGGATGCGCTGGTGCTGGCCCGTGGCTGCCCCGGGTTCGCCGGTGCGGATCTGGCCAACCTGGTCAACGAAGCTGCCCTTTTTGCCGCTCGTGGCAACAAGCGTCTGGTGGATATGGACGACTTCGAGCGCGCCAAGGACAAGATCATGATGGGCGCCGAGCGCCGCTCGATGGTGATGCCCGAAGAAGAACGTCGCAACACGGCGTTCCACGAATCGGGGCACGCTGTAGTTGCCAAGTGTCTGACCAAGACCGATCCGGTTCACAAGGTCACGATCATCCCCCGCGGCCGTGCCCTTGGCGTGACGATGCAGCTTCCTGAGCAGGATCGCTACAGCCAGGACCGTGAGCGCCTCCTGCAGACGATTGCCGTGCTGTTCGGCGGCCGGATTGCGGAAGAGATCTTCATGAACCAGATGACCACCGGTGCTTCCAACGATTTCCAGCGGGCAACCGATCTGGCGCGTCGGATGGTGACCCAGTGGGGCATGTCCGACAACCTCGGGCCCATGGTTTATGGTGAGGAAGAGGGCGAAGTTTTCCTCGGTCGCTCGGTCACGACCCACAAGAACATGTCCGAGGCGACCCTGCAGAAGGTGGATGCCGAGATCCGTCGCATCCTTGATCAGCAGTACGCCCTGGCCCGTCGCCTGATCGAAGAGAACCGCGACAAGGTGGAAGCCATGACCGCGGCGCTGCTCGAACTCGAGACCATCGACGCCGATCAGATCAACGACATCATGGCTGGCAAGGCGCCCCGCGCCCCGAAGCCGACCTCGCAACCGCCCCGTCGTCCGAGCGACGATTCGCCCGGTGCGGCACCGACTGCGCCGGCACCTGCGGCCTGATACATCCGTCCTGTGTTTTTCAGGGCCGGCTCTTGAGCCGGCCCTGTTTCATTTCTGACCGAGTACATCATGAATTCTCCCGTCTTACAGTGCGGACGTTTCCAGCTTGATCTCACCCAGCCGAAGATCATGGCCATCGTCAATGTCACCACCGATTCGTTCTCGGGTGACGGCAACCCGGCGCTGGACGCCGCCATCCGTGCGGCAGAACGTGCGGTGGAGGAGGGCGCCGAGATCCTGGATATCGGCGGTGAGTCTTCGCGGCCCGGAGCGACGCCCGTGCCGGAGCAGCAGGAGCTGGATCGGGTCGTGCCGCTGGTTGAGGCCCTGTCCGGACTTGGCGTGCCCTTGTCGGTGGATACGGTGAAGCCGGCCGTGATGCGGGAGTCCATTCGGGCAGGCGCCGATCTGATCAACGATATCGCCGGATTTCGCGTGCCCGGCGCCGTGGATGCCGTTCGTGGGGCGCCCGTTGCACTCTGCGTAATGCATATGCAAGGCGAGCCGGGTACCATGCAGCGCTCGCCGCGGTACACCCATGTCGTCGAGGAGGTCGAGGCCTTTCTTGACGAGCGCGTACAGGTGCTGCTGGGGTGCGGTGTCTCGCGCGATCGTATCCTGCTTGATCCCGGTTTTGGCTTCGGCAAGACGGTGGAGCACAACCTGATGCTCCTGCGCCAGCTTGAGCGGTTTGGTGCGGGTGGCTATCCGCTCCTCGTCGGCATGTCCCGAAAGAGCATGCTAGGGGCGATCACCGGGCGGGATGTGGGGGAACGGGTTGTTGCGGGGGCGGCGGCGGCACTGGTCGCCGTCCAGAACGGCGCGCGGATCGTGCGCACCCATGACGTGGGCGCGACCCGTGATGTTTTGCGCTTGTGGAGCGCACTTCAGTCAGACTGAGCGGCGCGCTTGCGGCAGAATGCCAAGTTGATGAAAGACGCGATTGTGAGAGGGAAAATGTCTAGACGGTATTTCGGAACGGATGGTGTGCGTGGTCTCGTCGGCGAATCGCCGATTACGCCGGATTTTGCGCTGCGACTCGGCTATGCCGCGGGCAAGACGCTCGTGGCCCGTGAGCATCTGCGGCCGGGTGAGCACCCTGCGGTGATCATCGGCAAGGACACGCGGATCTCGGGGTACATGCTTGAGTCCGCCCTCGAGGCTGGTTTTTCGGCTGCCGGGGTGGATGTCTATCTGGCAGGGCCACTGCCGACCCCGGCGATCGCCTACCTGACCCGGGCGTTGCGCCTGCAGGTTGGTGTGGTGATTTCGGCCTCCCATAATCCGTTTCAGGATAATGGCATCAAGTTCTTCTCGGCGGCTGGCACCAAGCTGCCGGATTCGGTCGAGCTCGAGATCGAGGCGCGCCTCGATGAGCCGATGGGCTGCGAGCCTTCCTCCCGCCTGGGCAAGGCCCAACGCATCGACGATGCCCGCGGCCGTTACGTCGAGTTCTGCAAGAACACCTTCCCGAACGAGCTTGACCTGCGCGGTATGAAGATCGCGCTGGATTGCGCCCACGGCGCAGCCTACATGGTTGCACCCAAGGTCTTCCATGAACTGGGTGCGGAGCTTGTGCTCGTCGGCGCCGAGCCGAACGGGATGAACATCAACGACAAGGTCGGGGCGACCTCTCCCCAGTCCATCCGCGACGCCGTGCTGCGCAGCGGCGCCGATCTGGGTATTGCGCTGGATGGCGACGGCGACCGGATCGTGATGGTGGACGCCAAGGGCAACATCTACGACGGCGACAAGCTGCTGTATGTCATCGCCAAGGCTGGCAAGGCCGAAGGGCTGGCGAACGGCGTGGTCGGCACGCTGATGAGCAACCTGGGCTTCGAGCATGCCGTGGGCCGGCTTGGGCTGCCGTTTGCGCGGGCCAAGGTGGGCGACCGCTATGTTCTCGAGCTCATGCACGAGAACGGCTGGAAGCTGGGTGGCGAGAACTCCGGTCACATCATCTGCCTCGACCGGCACTCGACCGGCGACGGGATCATCGCGGGCCTTCAGGTGCTGGCCGCCCTGCGCAAGAACAACACGACCCTCGACGAGATGTGTGCGGATCTGGTGTTCTATCCGCAGAAGCTCGTCAATGTGCCGATTCGCGCAGGTTTCGCGTGGTCGACCAACGAAACCATCAGCGCGGCGGTAAAGGCGGCGACGGCTGATCTGGCCGATCGTGGACGCGTTCTGCTGCGCCCGTCGGGTACCGAGCCGCTGCTGCGCGTGATGGTCGAGGGTGAGGATGCGGAACAGGTCGATCGCATCGTCCATGGCCTCGCCGAAGTCGTGAGGGCTGCCGCAGTCTGATTTGTTGCAGTGCGATATGTAACAAATCTGAAATTTTCAGTTCGTAGAATGTAACCCGGTGCTGAGCTGTCACGGACAGTTGAGTGCCGGGTTTGTTTTTTTGGGCTTTACTGCTGGATATCCCTGCGGTGCCCGCTACGATGGAGAATTTCATGCAAGGTTTCTTTCGCGCCTGTTCATTCGTTGTTGCCCTTGGCAGTGCCGCCGCTGTGCAGGCTGCTGACATCACCGGTGCAGGGGCGACGTTCCCGTACCCGATCTACTCCAAGTGGGCCGAGATCTACAAGGCGAAGACCAATGTCGGCCTGAACTATCAGTCCATCGGCTCCGGTGGTGGCATCAAGCAGATCAAGGCGAAGACCGTCGATTTCGGCGCGTCCGACATGCCGCTGAAGGCTGAAGATCTGGAGAAGGACGGCCTCGTCCAGTTTCCGGCGGTCATCGGCGGTGTTGTGCCGGTGGTGAATCTGGAAGGTGTTGCGCCGGGTCAGATGAAGATGACCGGCGCACTGCTGGCTGACATCTATCTCGGCAAGATCAAGAAGTGGAACGACCCCGCGATCGCCGCACTGAACGGCGGTGTGAAGCTGCCGGACGAGAACATCACCGTCGTGCGTCGCGCCGATGGTTCTGGCACCACCTTCCTGTTTACCAACTATCTTTCCAAGGTGAACGTCGAGTGGAAGGACAAGGTTGGCGCCGGTACTGCGGTGCAGTGGCCGGAGGGTGTGGGCGGCAAGGGTAACGAAGGTGTTGCCTCCTACGTCCAGCGCATCAAGGGTGGCATCGGTTACGTTGAATACGCTTACGCCAAGAAGAACAAGATGATCCACCTGGCCCTGAAGAACAAGGCCGGCGAATTCGTCCAGCCGGATGACCTGACCTTCCAGGCTGCCGCTGCTTACGCCGAGTGGAACAAGGTGCCGGGCTTCGGCGAGATCCTGACCGATCAGCCGGGCAAGACCAGCTGGCCGATCACTGGCGCGAGCTTCGTGCTGATGCACAAGGTTCAAGCCGATCCGGCCAAGGGTCTTGAAGTGTTGAAGTTCTTTGACTGGGCCTTCAAGAATGGTCAGAAGACCGCCGAGGAACTCGACTACGTGGCCCTGCCGCAGACCCTCGTCAAGCAGATCGACGGCGCCTGGCGCACCTCCCTCAAGGATGGTGCAGGCAATCCGGTCCTGAAGTAAGTCGGTCCAGCCTCTGAAACGGGTGGGCGGGGCAGGTGCAATGCCCGTCCATCCGTGTTTGCGCTTTTTCGGTCTAACAAACGGTGAGCCGTAATGTCATCCAATAGCTCGGTACTTGGAAATGCCGCCACGCCCGGCGGAGGCGCCCTCGGGCTGCCGCACGCCGGCGTCGGCGAGAAGCTTCCGCCTCCTCCCCGCGACCGCATGCGGGCCCAGCGGTTCCAGGACGCGCTTTTTCACCAGGTAACCCGTTTCTTTGCTTTCTCCGTGCTGGCGATCCTCATCGCCATCATCGGTTCGCTGATCTACGGTGCCTGGCCGGCGTTGCAGGAATTCGGTGCGGGCTTTGCATTCAGCAGCGACTGGAATCCGGTGACCGACAAGTTCGGCGGCCTGATCTCCGTCTATGGCACCCTCAGCACTTCGGTCATCGCGCTGATCGTGGCGATTCCGGTGAGTTTCGGGATCGCGGTCTTTCTCACCGAGCTCTGCCCGCCGGCCCTGCGTGGCCCGCTTGGCGTGGCGGTTGAGCTGCTTGCCGCGGTGCCCAGCATCATCTACGGGATGTGGGGTCTGTTTGTCTTTGCACCGCTGTTTGCCGATTACATCCAGCCTTTGTTGACTGCCACCCTGGGTAATCTCCCTGTTGTCGGCGGTCTCTTCCAAGGCCCGCAGAACGGCATCGGCATTCTTTCGGCGGGCCTGATCCTGTCGGTGATGGTGATTCCGTTCATTGCGTCGGTGATGCGCGACGTTTTTGAAGTTGTGCCCGGCATCCTCAAGGAATCCGCCTACGGTCTTGGCGCGACCACCTGGGAGGTTGTCTGGAACGTGGTGCTGCCCTACACCCGCGTCGGCGTGATCGGTGGCGTGATGCTCGGCCTCGGCCGTGCGCTGGGCGAAACCATGGCGGTCACCTTCGTGATCGGCAATGCTCACCGGATCAGTCCGTCGCTTTACGAGGCAGGCAACAGTATCGCTTCCACCCTGGCCAACGAATTTGCCGAAGCGGCGAGCGACCTCCATGTGTCGTCGCTGATCGCCCTTGGCCTGATCCTGTTTTTCGTGACCTTCATCGTGCTGGCGCTCTCCAAGGTGCTGCTGATGCGTCTGGGCCGCAGTGAAGGGGAGAAGACCTGATGAGCAATTCGACTGCGCTCTATCGCAAGCGGATCCGCACCAACCGGATCGCGCTGCTGCTGTCCACCGGTGCGATGCTGCTGGGGATGAGCTTTCTCGCCTGGATTCTGGCGGTGCTGCTGTACAAGGGGCTTGGCGCCCTGAGCGTCTCGCTCTTCACCCAGCCCACGCCCGCGCCGGGCTCGGAAGGTGGTCTCTTCAACGCGATCGTCGGTAGTACGATGATGGTTGGTGTCGCGACCCTCATCGCGACGCCGGTGGGGATTCTGGCCGGTGTTTATCTGTCCGAGTATGGACGGCAGGGCTGGCTGGCGCCGACGACGCGCTTCATCAACGACATCCTGCTATCTGCACCGTCGATCGTCATTGGTGTTTTCATCTACACCGTTTATGTGGCGCAGGTTCAGCACTTTTCGGGCTGGGCGGGTTCCCTGGCGCTTGCGCTGATCGCCATTCCGGTGGTCGTGCGGACAACCGAGAACATGCTCAACCTGGTTCCGGCCAGTCTGCGTGAAGCAGCTTCGGCGCTCGGAGCGCCGCGCTGGAAGGTGGTGTTGCAGGTCGTGCTGCGTTCGGCGCGCGCCGGGGTGCTCACCGGCATCCTGCTCGCCATCGCGCGTCTGAGCGGTGAAACGGCTCCGCTGCTCTTCACTGCGCTGAACAACCAATTCACCAATTTCGATCTGAACGGGCCGATGGCCAACCTTCCCGTCGTGATCTTCCAGTTCGCCATGAGCCCGTACGAGAACTGGAATTCGCTGGCGTGGGGCGGTGCGATCCTCATTACCTTTGGCGTACTGTGCCTGAACATTGTTGTTCGCACCCTGTTCCGCAAGAAGATCTAGGAAAACTCATCATGCAAACTCCTGTAGCGACCAAGCGCGACATGTCCTTCGCGGAAGTGCGGGGCGAGTCGGCCGGCACTTCGGCTCCGACCATGGCTCCCAAGATCAGGATCCGGAATCTCGATTTCTTTTATGGGTCCTTCCAGGGTCTGAAGCACATCGATCTGGACATCCACGAAGGTATGGTGACCGCCTTCATCGGGCCGTCCGGGTGTGGCAAATCCACGCTGCTGCGCACGCTCAACCGGATGTATGACCTCTACCCGGGCCAGCGCGCGACGGGTGAGATCCTGCTCAACGGAAAGAACGTGCTCGATCCCGGCCAGGACGTGAATGCCCTGCGGGCCAAGGTCGGCATGGTCTTCCAGAAGCCCACGCCGTTTCCGATGTCGATCTACGAGAACATCGCGTTTGGCGTACGGCTCTATGAAAACCTCTCCCGAGCCGACATGGATAACCGGGTGGAGTGGGCGCTGCGCAAGGCGGCGCTGTGGGATGAGGTGAAGGGCAAGCTGAATCAGAGCGGGCTGTCCCTCTCGGGCGGTCAGCAGCAGCGCCTGTGCATTGCGCGCGGCGTGGCCGTGAAGCCGGAAGTGTTGTTGCTCGACGAGCCGACCTCGGCGCTGGATCCGATTTCCACGGCCAAGGTCGAAGAGTTGGTCCACGAACTGAAGAGCGAATACACGATCGCCATCGTCACTCACAACATGCAGCAGGCCGCGCGGGTGTCGGACTATACTGCCTACATGTATCTGGGCGAGCTCGTGGAGTTTGGCCTGACGGACGAGATCTTCATCAAGCCGAAGCGCAAAGAAACCGAGGACTACATCACCGGTCGGTTTGGCTGATACAGCGTTTGACTCTGTTGTGCTTGCGACGGGGCTGGTTGATCCAGCCCCGTTTTTTTGACCCTGAGGATGCCGCGAGATACAATCCGACGATTTGGCTCTGGTGTTCAAGGTGCGGAAAAAGCTGGTTGTCGGAAACTGGAAGATGAATGGTGGGCTCGAGCGCAATGCTGTGCTGCTCGCCGGGCTTGCTGCGTGCGGCAATCGTGAGGGTGTCGACGTGGTGGTGTGCCCTCCGTATCCATACCTGGCTCAGGCGGTGGCTGCCCTCAGGGGGGCTGCGGTGGCTGTTGGCGGGCAGGATCTCTGTGCTTTCAAGGACGGGGCCTACACCGGTGAAGTGAGTGCGTCCATGCTTCTGGATATCGGCTGCGCGTGGGTCATCGTCGGGCATTCCGAGCGGCGCAGCCTGTTCGGCGAAACCGACGCTGTGACTGCAGCAAAGGTGCTGGCAGCGCTTGATGCCGGCCTGTCGCCGATACTGTGTGTGGGTGAGTCCCTCGCGCAGCGTGAAGCTGGCGACGCCGAGGTCGTGGTGCGCGCCCAGCTTGATCGTGTTGTCGATGTACTGGGAGCGGAGCGGTTTGCCGGTGTGGTCGTGGCCTATGAGCCTGTTTGGGCGATCGGCACCGGCAAGACGGCATCGCCGGAACAGGCTCAGGGAATGCACAAGGAAATTCGCATGCATCTTGAGCGCCGCGGTGTGGCCGCTGAGGGTGTAAAGATTCTTTATGGCGGCAGTGTAACCGCTGCCAATGCTTCGCAGCTTTTTGCGGAGCCCGATATCGACGGCGCTCTCGTAGGTGGTGCGTCGCTCGTTGCTGACAGTTTTTCGTCAATTTGCGCGGCAGCTGCTGCGCGCTGAGTTGTCTTGGAGATATTCATGGGTGGTGTTGTTTTTTCGATCGTTCTGACGATTCATGTGCTGGCTGGTCTTGGGGTTATTGGTCTGGTTCTGATGCAGCACGGCAAGGGTGCGGACATGGGTGCGGCCTTCGGTAGTGGTGCGTCGGGTAGCCTGTTTGGCTCGTCCGGCTCGGCAAACTTCCTGAGCCGTACGACGGGTGCGCTTGCTGCCGTGTTTTTTGTGACTAGTCTGGGTCTGAGCTACCTCGCTGGTGCCAAGGCGCCTGCCAGCAAGAGCGTGATGGAAGGTGCTCCTGTTTCTGCGCCTGCCGCCGCGCCCGAGCAGACCCCGGTCGCCCCGGTTGAAGCTGGCTCCAAGGCCAAGGATATCCCCCGATAAAAATAAGTAATGCTTGGCGCAGAGGGTGATTGCCTTTATAATGCGCGGCAACAAACAAGCTGGCCGACGTGGTGAAATTGGTAGACACGCTATCTTGAGGGGGTAGTGGCGAAAGCCGTATGAGTTCGAGTCTCATCGTCGGCACCATAAAATAAGTGATTCGCCCGCAGTACGCGGGCGTTTGCTTGCAGGCAGCGCTAAACTGCTATTCGGTTGCGGGAGCTAAAGTATGTTGGAATCCTATTTTCCAGTCCTTGTCTTTATCCTGTTTGCAGCTGCGTTCGGCTTTATTCCTATTGTAGCTGGCTGGATTCTGGGTCCGAGCAAGCCGGATGCCGAGAAGCTCTCTCCTTTTGAGTGTGGCTTCGAGCCTTTTGAAGATGCGCGCATCAAGTTTGATGTTCGTTACTATCTTCTGGCTATTCTCTTCATTCTCTTCGATCTTGAAATTGCCTTCCTTTTCCCGTGGGCGACCATTCTTCGGGAAATTGCTGCGAACGAATCCATTCGCTTGTTCGGCTTTTTTGAAATGATTGTCTTTCTCGGCATTCTTCTGCTCGGTTATATCTACGTGTGGAAAAAGGGCGCTCTCGACTGGGAGTGATCGGTCGGGCTGCCGTGCTGCATAAATTGTTGGTTAAAGGGTGTCTATGAGCATCGAGGGTGTCTTCAAGGAAGGGTTTGTCACCACTTCGCTTGATACGGTAATCAACTGGACTCGCACAGGTTCGCTGTGGCCCATGACCTTCGGTCTTGCGTGCTGCGCGGTAGAGATGATTCATGCGGGCTGTTCCCGTTATGACTTGGACCGCTTTGGTGTGGTTTTTCGTCCCAGTCCGCGGCAGTCCGACTTGATGATTGTCGCCGGCACGCTCTGCAACAAGATGGCGCCCGCGCTTCGCAAGGTCTACGACCAGATGTCTGAGCCGCGCTGGGTGATCTCGATGGGGTCGTGCGCGAACGGTGGTGGTTATTACCACTATTCGTACTCGGTGGTCCGCGGTTGTGACCGGATTGTTCCGGTTGACGTGTATGTTCCCGGATGCCCCCCGACGGCCGAGGCCTTGCTGTACGGCATCGTTCAGCTCCAGAACAAAATCAAGCGTGAATACACGATTGCCTGTTGAGTGCAGACCATCATGACTGAAAAGCTAGAGCTTCTTGCTCAATTGATGACTGAAAAGCTCGGAGAGCGCGCCAAACGGGTGGTGAATGCCTGTGGTGAGGTTACAGTCGTTGTTTCGGCAGCTGATTATCTGGCTGTTGCCGCTGAGCTTCGGGATGATCCCGCTCTCCACTTCGAGCAGCTCATTGATTTGACTGGTGTGGATTACTCCAGTTATGCCGGAGAAGACCAGGGTGGGCGTTTTGCCGCGTCGGTTCATCTACTGTCGGTCAAGAATAATTATCGTCTCCGGCTGAAGGTTTTTGCTGAGGATGAGTCGTTCCCTGTGCTGGCCTCGCTTTGCGAAATCTGGCCGAGCGCGAATTGGTTTGAGCGCGAGGCCTTCGACCTTTTCGGCATCCTGTTCTCTGGCCACCCGGATCTGCGCAGAATTCTCACCGATTACGGTTTTGTTGGATATCCTTTCCGCAAGGATTTCCCGATCTCTGGTTATGTAGAAATGCGTTACGACCAAGAGCTTGGTCGTGTCGTTTATCAGCCGGTCAGCATTGAGCCGCGTGAGAACACGCCGCGCATCGTGCGTGACGAAAATTATGGGAATGTCGGTCATGGCTGAGATTCGTAACTACACAATCAACTTTGGTCCCCAGCACCCCGCTGCCCACGGGGTACTTCGCTTGGTTCTTGAGCTTGATGGCGAAGTTGTGGAGCGCGCTGATCCGCATATCGGCCTCCTTCACCGTGGCACTGAAAAGCTTGCCGAGACCAGGACCTGGGTTCAGTCGGTTCCGTACATGGATCGTCTCGACTACGTGTCCATGATGTGTAACGAGCACGCCTATTGCATGGCAATCGAGCGTCTCCTCGGGTTGGAAGTTCCTCTTCGGGCCCAGTACATTCGCGTTCTCTACGATGAGATCACTCGGGTTCTGAACCATCTGCTGGCTGTCGGTACACACGCACTGGATATCGGTGCGATGACGATGGTGCTGTACACCTTCCGTGAGCGGGAGGATCTGATGGACGCCTATGAGGCGGTCTCCGGCGCCCGGATGCATGCCGCCTACTATCGGCCGGGTGGTGTATATCGTGATCTTCCGGATCGGATGCCCCAGTATGAGGTTTCCAAGTGGAAGAGCGCCAAGACTGTTTCCGAGCTCAACGAGAATCGGCAGGGTTCGCTGCTTGATTTCCTTGAGGACTTTACAGCTCGCTTCCCGAAATATGTCGATGAGTACGAGACGCTGCTGACCGATAACCGTATCTGGAAGCAGCGGACGGTGGGTATCGGAGTTGTCTCTCCGGAGAAGGCGCTTGCGCTCGGTTTCACCGGCGTAATGTTGCGCGGTTCCGGTATCGAATGGGATATCCGTAAGAAGCAGCCCTATGAAGTCTACGACCAGCTGGATTTTGACATCCCGGTTGGCGTGGAAGGTGATTGCTATGACCGCTACCTCTGCCGTATTGAAGAGATGCGTCAGTCGAACCGGATCATGAAGCAGTGTATCGAGTGGCTGCGGAAGAACCCCGGACCTGTCATCTCGACCAATCACAAGGTTGCCCCGCCGTCGCGTGAGCGGATGAAGAGCAACATGGAAGAACTGATCCATCACTTCAAGTTGTTTACTGAAGGGATGCACGTGCCCCCGGGTGAGGTCTACGCGCCTGTCGAGCATCCGAAGGGTGAGTTCGGTGTGTATGCGATCTCTGACGGCGCGAACAAGCCTTATCGTCTCAAGCTGCGGTCTCCTGGTTTCACCCATCTTTCAGCGATGGATGAGATGTCT
Source organism: uncultured Zoogloea sp. (assembly GCF_937894855.1). Taxonomy (NCBI): domain Bacteria; kingdom Pseudomonadati; phylum Pseudomonadota; class Betaproteobacteria; order Rhodocyclales; family Zoogloeaceae; genus Zoogloea; species uncultured Zoogloea sp. The sequence goes on along the minus strand of NZ_CALAYQ010000081.1, from coordinate 37,322 downwards.
CGCGGCCACATGATTGCTGACGTAGTTGCCATTATCGGAACCATGGATATCGTATTTGGAGACGTGGACCGCTGATGTTGTACCTGGTCAGCATCCGGAGCTCCGATCGACATTCTGATGACAGTAGACAAAAATGTTGAGTCCAGAATCCCTGAAGAAAATTGATCGTGAGATCGCCAAGTATCCAGCTGATCAAAAGCAGTCTGCTTCGATGGCTGCGTTGCGTATCGCGCAAGTGGAGAAAGGTTGGCTCTCCAACGAGACGATTGAGTTTGTGGCAGCCTACCTGGAGATGCCGCCGATTGCGGTGTACGAGGTAGCGAGTTTCTACAACATGTACGATCTCTCTCCGGTTGGGGCGCGAAAGATCACTGTCTGTACGAATCTACCGTGCGCGCTTTCCGGTGGTGTCCACGCTGCGGATTACATCAAGAAAAAGCTCGGAATCGACTTTAATGAGACGACTCCGGACGGACGATTCACCTTGAAGGAAGGTGAATGCATGGGGGCCTGTGGTGATGCGCCCGTGTTGCTGGTGAATAACCACCGGATGTGCAGCTGGATGACTGAAGAGAAAATCGATCAACTTCTGGCTGATCTCGCAAAATGACCTCTCAAGGAATTATTCTTTCTGGGCTTGACGGTGATCGCACCTGGCGTTTGAATGATTACGTCAAACGGCAAGGCTACGATGCTCTCAAGAAAATTATTGCGGAAAAGATTCCCGCGGATCAGATCATCGGTGAGGTGAAGAAGTCGGCTCTCCGTGGACGGGGAGGTGCGGGTTTCCCGACGGGGCTGAAGTGGAGTTTCATGCCGCGCGCATTTCCGGGTGCCAAGTATCTCGCCTGCAATTCGGATGAAGGTGAGCCGGGTACCTTCAAGGATCGCGATATCCTTCGGTACAACCCGCACTCCGTCATCGAAGGCATGATCATCGCCGGCTACGCCATGGGGTGTGAGCGCGGCTACAACTATATCCACGGTGAAATCTTCGAGGTCTATGAGCGCTTCGAGGAGGCGCTCCAGGAAGCTCGGGACGCAGGTCTCCTCGGGAAGAACATTCTCGGCTCTGATTTCAGTTTCGATCTGTTTGCGCATCACGGGTACGGGGCGTACATCTGCGGTGAAGAAACCGCACTGCTGGAGTCTATTGAGGGCAAGAAGGGGCAGCCGCGATTCAAGCCGCCGTTTCCTGCCAGCTTCGGTCTGTACGGCAAGCCGACCACGATTAACAACACCGAGACGTTTGCCTCGATTCCCTACATCATTCGTGAAGGCGGGGATGCTTTTCTTGCGCTCGGGAAACCTAACAACGGTGGTACTAAGTTGTTCTCGGTTTCTGGTCACGTAAATCGTCCCGGTAACTACGAGATTCCCCTTGGAACGCCGTTTTCCACGCTGCTCGAAATGGCTGGTGGTGTGCGCGGCGGCCGCAAGTTGAAAGCTGTGATTCCCGGTGGTTCGTCGGCACCTGTGCTTCCTGGCGCTGTCATGATGGATTGCACCATGGATTACGACTCCATTTCCAAGGCGGGCTCTATGCTTGGTTCCGGTGCCGTGATCGTGATGGACGAATCGACGTGCATGGTCAAGGCGCTAGAGCGTCTGTCCTACTTCTACTTCGAGGAGTCGTGCGGGCAATGTACGCCCTGCCGCGAAGGAACCGGTTGGTTGTACCGCGTGGTGCATCGGATTGAAAACGGCCTCGGCCGCCCTGATGACCTCGATCTACTCAATAGCGTGACCGCGAACATCATGGGACGCACCATCTGTGCGCTCGGTGATGCTGCGTCCATGCCGGTTCAAAGTTTCGTGAAGCATTTCGGCGACGAATTTGCTTATCACATCGAACATAAAAAATGCTTCGTAGCGCCTGATGTTCAGCGCGACGGCAGCAAGATTTTTGTAGCGTAGGCTCGACATGCTAGAAATCGAAATTGACGGAAAGCAGTTGCAGGTTCCTGACGGCAGTACCGTCATGGAGGCCGCTACCAAGGTTGGGGCCTATGTTCCGCACTTCTGCTATCACAAGAAGCTCTCCATCGCGGCTAACTGCCGGATGTGTCTGGTTCAGGTTGAGAAGGCGCCCAAGCCGCTTCCGGCGTGCGCTACGCCCGTTACAAATGGGATGAAGGTCTGGACCCATTCCGAGCAGGCGGTGAAGGCTCAAAAGGGTGTGATGGAGTTCCTCCTGATCAATCACCCGTTGGACTGCCCGATCTGCGACCAGGGTGGCGAGTGCCAGCTGCAGGATCTGTCCGTCGGTTACGGTGGCTCGGAATCCCGCTACCAGGAAGAGAAGCGCGTTGTCGGCAATAAGGACTTAGGGCCGCTCGTTTCCACCGACATGACCCGCTGCATCAATTGCACGCGTTGTGTCCGATTTACGTCGGAGATTGCCGGCCTGATGGAGCTTGGTCAGGCGTTCCGCGGCGAGCACGCCGAGATCATGCCGTTTGTCGAGAAGACAATCGAGACCGAATTGTCGGGCAACATCATCGATCTTTGTCCGGTTGGTGCTTTGACTTCGAAGCCTTTCCGCTTCGGCGCTCGTGCGTGGGAACTGTCTCGGCGCAAGTCCGTCAGTCCGCATGACTCGCTTGGTAGCAATCTCGTTGTTCAGGTCAAGCACGATACGGTAAAGCGCGTGCTTCCCCTCGAAAACGAAGCGGTGAACGAATGCTGGTTGTCTGATAAGGACCGTTTCTCCTATGACGCCTTGAATTCAGCTGATCGTTTGACTCGCCCGATGCTCAAGCAGGGCGGCAATTGGATCGAGACTGATTGGCAGACTGCGATCGAGTATGTCGCCAACGGCCTGAAGTCCATCAAGGCTGATCACGGCGCAGAGGCAATCGGTGCACTGGCTTCGCCGCACAGCACGCTGGAAGAACTGAATCTTCTGCAATCCCTGGTCCGGGGGCTCGGTTCCGGAAACGTCGATTTCCGTCTCCGTCAATCTGATTTTTCCCTCGACGGTCAGCGGGGCGGGGCACCGTGGCTCGGGATGCCGGTTGCTGATATCGGCTCCCTCGACCGCCTCTTCATTGTCGGGAGCTTTTTCAGGAAGGATCACCCCCTGATCGCGCAGCGTGTGCGTCAGGCGGCAAAATGCGGTCTGAAGATCTCCGCGGTGAATCCAGCCTTTGACGACTGGCAGCTCAATCTTACCAACAAGGCGATTGTTGCTCCGAGTGGCATCCCAGCCTTCCTGGCCTCCGTGGTCAAGGCACTTGCTGCCGAAAAGGAGCTGAGCCTGTCTGGTCCCGTGGCTGATGTGTGTTCTGGACTGGATGTGTCTGAGAGCGCTCTTGCCATTGCCCGTAGCCTTGCGTCTGGTCGTAAGTCGGCCGTGTGGCTTGGTAACTTCGCTGTTCAGCACGAACAAGCTGGCCTTATCCATGTGCTCGCTTCCGAGGTTGCACGTCTGGCCGGGGCTAAATTGGGAGTGATTGGCGAGGCAGCCAACAGTGTGGGTGGCTACCTCGCAGGGGCTGTACCGTTCGTTGGTGACGTCAAGGGCAAGAATGTCTCTGAGATGCTCGCATCCAAGATCAAAGCCTATCTCCTGCTCGGCGTTGAGCCAAGCCTGGATATGGCCGCTGGCGCCACCGCGCTGTCGTCCATTCGCGAGGCAGAGATGGTTGCTGTCCTTTCGCCGTTCAAGTCTGCTGAATTGATGGAAGTTGCGGATGTGCTGCTGCCGATCGCTCCTTTCACTGAGACCGCTGGTACTTTTGTGAACTGTGAAGGGCGGGTGCAGAGCTTCTTCCCTGTTGTGAAGAGCCTTGGTGAATCCCGTCCGGGCTGGAAGGCCCTGCGCGTTCTCGGTTCCACCCTGGGACTTTCCGACTTCTCGTTCGAAACGGTTGAAGATGTGCGTGCTCGCATGGCTCCGGTCTTCTCGGGCGACGTGAGCGGACTTTCTAATGATGTCGGTGCGAAACTTGAGAAGCTTCCGGTCAAGTCGGCTGCAATCGAACGAGTTGCCGATGTGCCGATTTACTTTGCTGATCCCATCGCTCGGCGGGCTGCGCCGCTGCAGCAAACCGTCGATGCGACAGCGCCGGTAGCAAGAATGAATCCGCGCACCGCAGATGCTCTTGGTCTGAAGGTCGGCGGGAACGTGAAGGTAAGCTCCGCAGCAGGGAGTGCTGTCGTGGCGCTGGTTGAGGATGCTGGGGTTGCGGAGGGTTGCGTGCGTCTTGCAGCTGCGCATTCCAGCACTGCTCAGCTCGGTGGCTGGCATGGTGAAATCAGCGTGGAGCAGGTGTGATGGAAGCCTACATTGACCCGGTAGCCCAGTTTTTCGGCCCCGCTTGGCCGCTGATCTGGTCGTTGCTCAAGATCATCGGCATTATTGCGCCGCTGTTCCTTTGCGTTGCTTACCTGACGCTTGCTGAGCGTAAGGTGATCGGTTACATGCAGGTACGTATCGGCCCCAATCGTGTCGGGCCGAGGGGGCTGCTTCAGCCGATCGCCGATGGTGTGAAGCTCCTGCTCAAGGAAATCATCGTTCCGTCGGGTGCGAATAAAAGTCTCTTCATCATCGGCCCCGTTCTAGCGTTGGGGCCCGCTCTGGCTGCATGGGCGGTTGTCCCGTTTAGCGAAGGCTGGGTCATTGGGAATGTGGATGCCGGTCTGCTGTTCCTGCTCGCGATTACCTCGATCGAAGTCTACGGCGTGATCATTGCGGCCTGGGCTTCTAATTCGAAGTACGCATTTCTTGGCGGGATGCGCGCGGCAGCACAGATGGTTTCTTACGAAATCGCCATGGGTTTTGCCCTTGTCTGCGTGCTGATGATTTCTTCGAGCCTGAATCTGACGGATATCGTGAATAGTCAGGGCAAGGGGCAGTGGGCCGACTGGGGTTTTGGATTCCTAAGCTGGAACTGGCTGCCGCTGTTCCCGATGTTTTTGGTGTATCTGATTTCTGGCATCGCCGAGACCAACCGTGCTCCGTTTGACGTGGTTGAAGGCGAGTCGGAAATCGTAGCGGGTCACATGGTGGAGTATTCGGGTATGGCTTTCGCACTCTTCTTCCTCGGAGAGTACGCGAACATGATCCTCGTCTCGGCGCTCACCTCCCTGCTGTTCCTTGGCGGCTGGCTGTCTCCTGTGGGTTTCCTGCCTGATGGTTTTGTCTGGTTGGCACTGAAGGCCTCGTTCATCCTGTTCTTGTTCCTGTGGTTCCGTGCGACCTTCCCGCGCTTCAGGTACGACCACATCATGCGTCTGGGCTGGAAGGTGTTCATTCCGCTCACGCTGTTTTGGGTCGTGGTTGTCGCGGTTTGGATCATGTCGCCGCTGTCGATTTGGAAGTGAGGCTCTAAATGGGTGCTTTGAAAGATTACGTAGGAAGCCTCTTCCTCAAGGAATTGCTCAAGGGTATGGCGCTTACCGGGCGTCACCTTTTCGCGCGGAAGATTACTGTCCAGTATCCGGATGAGAAGACGCCGCAGAGCCCGCGTTTCCGGGGGCTGCATGCGCTGCGACGTTATCCGAATGGCGAGGAGCGCTGTATCGCGTGCAAGCTTTGTGAGGCGGTTTGCCCGGCAATGGCGATCACTATCGAATCGGATGCTCGGGACGACGGATCGCGTCGGACCACCCGTTACGACATTGATCTGACGAAGTGCATCTTCTGCGGTTTTTGTGAAGAAGCCTGTCCGGTGGATGCAATCGTGGAAACCCGGATTTTCGAGTACCACGGTGAGAAGCGCGGGGATCTCTACTACACGAAGCAGATGCTTTTAGCGGTCGGAGATAAGTACGAGTCGCAAATTGCAAAGGATCGCGAGACCGATTCTCGCTATCGCTGATAGAAGCTCGAGCTGTCTTACATCGAAACGGACGCGGTCATGGATTTTCAGACGGTTGTATTTTATTTCTTCTCCGCTGTGATGGTTCTGGCGTCGCTCAGAGTCATTACCGCCAGGAACCCGGTGCACGCGGCGCTCTTTCTTGTGCTGGCTTTTTTCAGCGCCGGCGGTATCTGGATGCTCTTGCACGCAGAGTTCCTGGCAATTGCACTGGTGATGGTTTACGTCGGTGCGGTTATGGTTCTCTTCCTGTTCGTCGTGATGATGCTCGACATCAATCTTGAGCGCATCCGGCAGGGGTTCTGGAGCTACTTGCCCGTTGGCGCGCTGGTTGGAGTGTTGATGGTAGTCGAAATGATCATGGTTCTCGGTGGGCGTTATTTTGGTCTGGAAGGAATGCCTGAACCGGGCCCGGCGCCGGCTGGCTACAGCAACACCAAGGAACTCGGGCGTCTGATCTACACGGATTATGTATACCCGTTTGAGCTTGCCTCCATTGTTTTGCTCGTAGCTATGGTGGCCGCAGTGGCGCTGACGCTTCGCAAGAGAAAGAATGTCAAGAAGGTCGATCCTGCGCAGCAGATTTCCGTTAAGCGTGACGATCGGGTTCGCATTGTGTCGATGACTTCGGAAAAGCGTTAAGTCAGCTAGCGATCGTCCAGGAAGGGAAACCAGATGCTTTCGTTGTCTCATTATTTGATATTGGGCGCCATTTTGTTCGCCATCAGTGTGGTCGGTATCTTTCTGAACAGAAAGAACCTGATCGTTCTGCTCATGGCGATCGAGTTGATGTTGCTGGCTGTTAATTTGAATTTCGTAGCGTTCTCTTACTATCTCGGGGATGCCGCGGGGCAGATTTTTGTATTTTTCATCTTGACGGTCGCGGCTGCAGAGTCTGCTATCGGGTTGGCGATTCTGGTTGCTTTGTTCCGGAACCTGCGCACGATTCATGTCGATGATCTGGACAGTCTCAAGGGATAAGGAAGCTTTTCGATGACAGGGATTCAGAAGCTCTATCTGCTCGTACCTCTTGCCCCGCTGTTTGGGGCAATTGTGGCGGGTCTGTTCGGCAAGGCCATTGGGCGTGCAGGTGCCCACACCGTGACGATTCTCGGTGTTGCTGTTGCATTTGTTGCGTCCATCTACATCTACCAGGATGTCGCCGCAGGGAACGTGTTCAACGGGACCCTCTACACTTGGGCTACCTCTGGAGCCCTGAAGCTTGAAGTTGGCTTCCTTGTGGATTCGCTCACTGTGATGATGATGCTCGTCGTCACGTTTGTGTCGCTCATGGTGCACATCTACACCATTGGTTACATGTCCGAGGATCCCGGCTACCAGCGATTCTTCAGCTACATCTCGCTGTTCACGTTTTCGATGCTGATGCTGGTCATGTCTAACAACTTCCTTCAGCTGTTCTTCGGCTGGGAAGCGGTTGGTCTGGTTTCGTATCTGCTTATCGGTTTCTGGTACACGAGGCCGACTGCGATTTTCGCAAACATGAAGGCGTTTCTTGTCAATCGTGTTGGCGACTTCGGTTTCCTGCTCGGTATTGGTCTCGTCGCCGCTTACGCGGGAACGCTGAATTACGCTGAGGTTTTTGCCAAGAGCCCCGAGCTTGTCTCGATGGTCGTCCCGGAAACGGGTTGGCCGCTGATCACTGCCATCTGTATCGGTCTGTTCATTGGTGCAATGGGCAAGTCCGCCCAAGTTCCTCTGCACGTTTGGCTGCCGGATTCGATGGAGGGTCCGACCCCGATTTCTGCACTCATCCATGCGGCAACAATGGTGACCGCTGGCATCTTCATGGTCGCCCGGATGTCCCCGCTGTTCGAACTCTCCGAGACCGCACTGTCGTTCGTTCTTGTGATTGGCGCGACGACTGCGCTGTTCATGGGCTTTCTCGGGATCGTTCAGAACGATATCAAGCGCGTCGTTGCGTATTCGACGCTCTCCCAGCTTGGTTACATGACGGTTGCTCTGGGTGTTTCTGCGTATTCGGCAGCAGTTTTCCATCTGATGACCCACGCCTTCTTCAAGGCGCTGCTGTTCCTCGGTGCCGGTTCCGTGATCATCGGGATGCACCATGATCAGGACATGCGGAACATGGGTGGTCTGTGGAAGTACATGCCTATCACCTGGTTCACGTCACTTGTTGGTTCGCTGGCTCTGATCGGCTTCCCGTTCCTGTCGGGTTTCTACTCCAAGGACACGATTATCGAAGCTGTGGCGCTCTCTCACATTCCGGGGTCTGGCTACGCCTACTTCTGCGTGATTGCTGGTGTGTTCGTTACCGCGTTCTACTCGTTCCGGATGTATTTCCTGGTATTCCACGGCGAGGAGCGCTTCGGTCACGCCCATGACCACGCTGAGCATCACGAGGATGAACACCACGCAGATGCGCACGACGAGCATGACGCCGGTGGGGACGACCACCACCATGGTCTCGCGCCGGGTCAGAAGCCGCATGAGTCTCCGTGGGTCGTCACTTTGCCGTTGGTTCTGCTGGCTATCCCGTCGATGTTGATTGGTTTCTTCACGATCGAGCCCATGCTTTTCGGTGACTTCTTCAAGGGCGTGATCCATTTTGCGGAGCATCACCACGCTATGGCTGAGCTCGGTGAGGAGTTCCATGGTGCCGTTGGTATGGCGCTGCATGGTTTCACCTCGCTGCCGTTCTTCCTCGCGATGAGTGGAGTTGTTGTTGCCTTCGTCTTCTACATGGTTGCGCCTTCAATTCCGGCTGCAATCATGAAGACCTTCAAGCCGATTCATACGCTGCTCGAGAACAAGTACTACTTCGATAAGTTCAATGAAGTTGTTTTCGCAGGTGGCGCTCGTCTCCTCGGTAAGGGGCTCTGGAAGATTGGCGATCAGACGCTGATTGACGGAATGGTGGTAAACGGTTCGGCCAAGGCTGTTGGTCTTATCGCTCAGCTTTCGCGGTTGTTCCAGAGCGGGCACATCTACCAGTACGCGTTTTCGATGATCATCGGGGTGTTTGTGTTGCTGACCTTCTGGTTCAGCCGTGGTTGATCAGAGCCAGTCGTGGTAATGCGTAACTAAGAGATTTAGGACTTTTGCGCTGCAATTGAGTGCTTAGAACGGACAGTTGAGATGACGGGTAATCCTATTCCATTCCTTAGCCTTGCGATCTGGGTCCCGATCGTTGGTGGGTTGCTGACACTTGCGACGGGTTCTGATCGTAATGCCTCGGCCGCGAGGTTCTTGGCGTTGCTTTCTGCCTTGGCAGGTCTGGCGGTAAGCATTCCGCTGTACACGTCGTTTGATGTTACGACCAGTGCCATGCAGTTCGTGGAGTCCTACCCATGGATTCCTCGCTTCAACATTAACTACGTTCTAGGGGTGGATGGCATTTCCGTGCTGTTCGTTCTGCTGAACAGTTTTATCACTGTGATTGTTGTTGTGGCGGGCTGGGAAGTTATTCAGGAGAAGGTTGCGCAGTACATGGCCGGTTTCCTGATCATGTCTGGTTTGATCAACGGAATCTTCAGCGCTCTTGATGGTGTGCTGTTCTACGTCTTCTTCGAGGCATCCCTGATTCCGCTGTTCATCATCATCGGCGTATGGGGCGGACCGAATCGTGTTTACGCCGCGATCAAGTTCTTCCTCTACACGCTTGCCGGCTCGCTGTTGATGCTGGTCGCTCTGCTGTACCTCTTCATGGAGTCGGGTGGTAGCTTCAGTATCCTCGACTGGCACCAACTGAAGTTGGGCATGGATGTTCAGTCCCTGGTGTTCTGGGCGTTCCTCGTCTCGTTTGCGGTGAAGGTTCCGATGTTCCCGGTGCACACCTGGCTGCCGGATGCACACGTTGAAGCTCCGACCGGCGGTTCGATCGTGCTGGCTGCGATCGGCCTCAAGCTCGGCGCGTATGGTTTCCTCCGGTTTTCCCTGCCGATTGCACCGGATGCCAGCCATGCCTTTGCGCCGATGATGATCACGCTGTCGTTGATCGCAGTGATCTATATCGGGTTCGTCGCGCTGGTTCAGACCGACATGAAGAAGCTGGTAGCTTATTCGTCGATCTCCCACATGGGTTTCGTGACTCTGGGCTTCTTCATCTTCAATCCGCTTGGTGTCGAAGGTGCGCTGGTTCAGATGATCTCCCACGGTTTTGTGTCGGGCGCCATGTTCGCGTGTATCGGCGTGCTGTATGACCGGATGCATTCCCGCCAGATCGCGGATTACGGCGGCGTTGTGAATGTGATGCCCAAGTTTGCGGCCCTGTTCATGCTGTTTGCCATGGCTAACTCCGGTTTGCCAGCGACCTCCGGTTTCGTCGGCGAGTTCATGGTTGCGCTTGGTGCAGTGCAGTTCAACTTCTGGGTGGGCTTTGCTGCTGCGACGACCCTGATCGTCGGCGCCGCGTACACCCTCTGGATGTACAAGCGCGTGGTGTTCGGCGCCATCAGCAATCATCATGTGGCGGAGCTCACTGACATCAATAATCGAGAGTTTGTGTTCCTTCTCGTCTTAGCTGTTTGCGTCCTCGTGATGGGTATCTATCCCTTCCCCGTCACGGAAGTTATGCATGCGTCGGTCAATGATCTGCTCAAGCACGTTGCTACCAGCAAGCTTTGATCCAAATCGCGAAAGATCCCTTAGGACTGTGGCGTTGATATGAACTTTGTGATTCCCGATTTCTATCCAGCAGCAGCAGAGTTGTTTGTTGTTGCGATGTCGTTTGTTGTTCTCATGGCGGGAACCTTCGCCAAGGACTCCAAGGGCTTGGCGTACTATTTGACGCAGCTGACGCTGATCGGGGCGGGCGCCATTACTCTGTTTTCGATGGACGGTCAGGTTGGATTCACGTTCAGCAACATGTACGTGGACGACTTGATGGGCGATTTCCTCAAGCTGATGCTGTACTTCGCCGTGGCGGTCGTCCTGCTGTACTCCCGTGGGTACATGATCGATCGTCGCATGGAGACGACCGAGTATTACGTCCTGGCGATCTACGCGACCCTCGGCATGATGGTCATGATCGCGGCCAACCATTTCCTGACGCTTTATCTCGGTCTGGAGCTGTTGTCCCTGTCCCTGTATGCGATGGTTGCGCTTCAGCGTGACTCGGCGCGAGCGACTGAAGCAGCGATGAAGTATTTCGTCCTGGGTGCGCTGGCTTCCGGTCTGCTGCTTTACGGCATTTCGATGCTTTACGGTGCCACCGGTACGTTGGAAATCTCCGGCGTTGCACAGGCTGTCTATCATCAGGCGGCCAACAAGAATGTCCTGATGTTCGGTCTGGTGTTTGTCGTGGCTGGTCTGGCGTTCAAGCTGGGTGTCGTTCCGTTCCACATGTGGATCCCGGACGTCTATCACGGCGCGCCCACTTCGGTGACGCTCATGATCGCCTCGGCGCCCAAGCTGGCTGCGTTCGGCATGGCGATGCGCCTGCTGGTGAATGGCCTGTTCGAGCTGGCTGATCAATGGCAGTCGATGCTGATGTTCCTGGGCGTGCTGTCGATCGTTCTGGGTAACCTCGCGGCCATCGCGCAGACGAACATCAAGCGCATGCTCGGTTACTCGGGTATCTCGCACATGGGCTTCATGCTCCTCGGCCTGATGTCCGGCGTTGTGGGTGGTGATCGGCATTTCGCACTGAACGCGTACAGCTCGTCGATGTTCTATGTTGTTTCGTACGTGCTGATGACCCTGGGTGCCTTCGGTGTCCTGATCCTGCTGTCCCGTGCCGGGTTTGAAGCGGAGAACATCGACGACTTCAAGGGGCTGAACAAGCGGAATTCCTGGTTCGCCGGCGTGATGGCGATGGTCATGTTCTCGATGGCCGGTATTCCGTTCTTCATCGGCTTCTTTGCCAAGTTCTCCGTGCTCCAGGCCGTGGTCGCCGCCCGTTACTACTGGGTTGCCGTACTTGCGGTGGTGATGTCGCTCATCGGTGCGTTCTACTATCTCCGTGTCGTCAAGGTGATGTTCTTCGACGAGCCGGCCGACGCGACCCCGATCAATGCGCCGGCTGACATGCGCGTGCTGCTGTCGATGAATGGCGTTGCCGTTGCGGTGCTCGGGCTTGTGCCGCAGGCGCTCATGTCGCTCTGCGCGTACTCGCTGCTTGGCTCGCTGTAATCTTCGACGTTCGAGATTATCTTGTTCTACGCTGTCTTCTCGGTGCTGGTTGGGCTGGTGAATGCGATCTTCGTCAGTGATCGCTTCTTTGGCCTAGTCAGGCTGGGGGGAGGTGGGGGCAAGGGGCTCGGGGTCCGGTTGCTCGAGTTGGCGGTCATCGCAATTGCGCTGATGGTCGGGTTGAGCCTGCTTGAGGCCAGTTCACATGGCTCGGCGTACAGTCAGGGATGGGAGTTTTACGCGATTACAGGCTGCGTAATGCTGGTGGCAGTATTTCCGGGCTTCGTGTATCGCTATCTCTGGAAACGAAGTGCGGCTTGAACGTTTCACAACAACACCCGGGAACCTCCCGGGTTTTGTTTTCAGGCAGCCGGGTTATCGATTTGGGTCAAGTTTCGCCGCTGGAACCCGTTGAAAATCTGGCAAGTGGTGGTTCAACTCAGGCCTAGATGCATCCTGCTAGAATTGAACGAAGGTGGTCCGGTTCGTCAGTTCTGGTGAGTTGTCCTGAGTCTCATTCAACAAAGTCCGTAATCGCTCATGATTCAAAAAGCTGAAAATTTTGTGATTGTTGGGAGAACAAGCGACGGCAGAACTTTTCGGCCGAGTGATTGGGCGGACCGGCTGTGCGGGATCATGTCGGTTTTCGGTTCGGATAACCGGATGACTTATTCGCCTTATGTGCGGCCGGCCTGTAATCTGAGGGGTGACAAGACGGTTCTAGTGGATGCGAAGATTCACGACATCGAGCCACTCGCGTATAACTTCCTGCGCAACTTTGCTAAAGACAATGATCTGCAGGTCGAAACGCTGCCAGACAGCTATTTTGATTGATGGGTTTTCCGCCACGGGCTGTGGATGTGGCTTGTGAGGCTGGAATCAGAAAGGTAGTGCGATGTTCGCACTACCTTTTTTATTTTCAGAGCAGGATCTCGACGAGATCGGGATGGCTGAGGAAACCGCGAGGGCTGGCGGTTGCACCATAGGCACCGGATTGGAAGATAACGACGAGGTTGTCGGGATCGCATTCGGGCAGCGCCATCTTCTCGGCGAGGAGGTCCAGCGGCGTACACAGCGGGCCGACGACGGATACCGGATCGGTGAGCGGCTGGTCCATCCGGTCGCCAATCGTCACCGGGTAGTTCTTCCGTATCACCTGGCCGAAATTTCCGGAGGCCGACAGGTGGTGATGCAGGCCGCCATCGGTCACGAGGAAGCAGTGATTGCGTGAGACCTTCTTGTCGAGAATCCGGCAGACGTAGATGCCGGCCTCGCCGACGAGGTAGCGCCCGAGTTCGATGACGATCTGTGCGTCCGGAAGCTTTGTTCTTGCGTCGGCCTGAATCACCCCAAGGTTCTCGGCGATTCCTGTGAGATCGAGCCGGCGTTCGCCTGGAAAGTAGGGAATGCCGAAGCCGCCACCGAGGTTGAGGAATTTCACGGGCGTTTGCGCGTGCTCCGCGAGCCTCAGCGCCAGCTCGTAGCTCTTGCGCTGGGCCTCGATGATTGCTTCGGCGCGCAGGTTCTGCGAGCCTGCGAAGAGGTGGAAGCCTTCGAAACTGAGGCCGGCACTGTGGATCTCGGCGAGCGCCTGGGGCACCTGCTCGGCGTCGATGCCGAACTGCTTGGGGCCGCCGCCCATCTTCATTCCGGAGCTCTTCAGCTCGAAATCCGGATTGACCCGTACCGCCACGCGAACCTGCCAGCCGGTGGCCTGCCGGATTGCGCGGAGTTCGGTGATTTCGCGGAAGGATTCGATGTTGATCAGGATGCCGGCAGCGACCGCCTGGCGGAGCTCCTCGTGGCGCTTTCCCGGGCCAGCGAAGCTGATTTCGTGGGGATCTGCGCCGCTGTCGAGGGCAACCTTCAGCTCGTTGGCAGACGCCACGTCGATCCCGTCCACCAGCCTGGCCATGTGGTCGACGAGGGCGGGCATGGGGTTCGCCTTCATCGCGTAATGGATCTTGATGCCGGCCGGCAGTGCGGCCCGCAGCGCGGCGACACGCTGGGTCAGCAGTTCGCGGTCGTAGGCGTAGAAGGGCGTCTGGCCAACCCGGGCTGCGAGGCGGCGAAGGGGGATGTTGCCGATGATGAGTTCGCCGTCCTTGGATCGGAACTGGTCCATTGGGGCGTGGGTCGGCTTTTCGCGGAGGGTGTCGCTCATGGCGTCGTTGGGCTGCGTTGCAGGAATTCGGTGGAGAGGGATTTCCGGTCGATCTTGCCGTTCGGATTGCGGGGCAGGGGGCCGCTGCGGGCTTCGATGGTGGTGGGCACCATGTAGGCGGGCATCCGCTGGCGGCATTCGGCCTGGAGCGCTTCGACATCTAGCGGGCCGTCCTTGCCGGTGGAGATCACGCAGATGGCTTCGCCGAGGCTGGGATGCGGAGCGCCGAAGGCGATGCATTCGCCGACCAGACCGGTGGCGTAGAGGATTTCTTCGACCTCGGTTGGGCTGACCCGGTAGCCCGAGGTTTTCATCATCTCGTCGCGCCGGCCGATGAAATAGAGGAAGCCCTCTTCGTCGCGCCGAACGGTGTCGCCGGAGAACACGGCGATTTCGGGGAGCACGAAGCCCGGCTGGCGCCCCGGGGCGGTGGCGGGGAGCGGCTTGAAGCGTTCGGCGGTCTTTTCGGGGTCGTTCCAGTAGCCCATCGCAACGAGGGCGCCGCGCTGGACGAGTTCGCCGGGCTCGTTGGGGCCGCATTCGCTGCCATCTTCACGCAGCACCATGACCTCGGCTCCCGGGATGGCCTTGCCGATGGAATCCGGGCGGATGTCGGCCTGTTCGGGGGGCAGGTAGGTGGCGCGGAAGGCTTCGGTGAGGCCGTACATCAGGAAGGGCTTGGTCTTCGGCAGATGGGCGCGCAGGGCCTTGAGGGTTTCCAGGGGCATCCGCCCGCCAGTGTTGGCGAAGTAGCGCAGATGCTCGGTGATGCCCCCGGGCCACTGGAGCTGGGCCAGCTGGATGTAGAGCGGCGGAACGGCGGTGAGGCCGGTGACCTTTTCCTTGACGACGGCCTTCAGTACGTCCTGGGGGAAGAGGTAATTGAGCAGCACAACGCGGGCGCCGCTGTGAAAGGCGGTGGTGAGCTGCGAGAAGCCGGCGTCGAAGGAGAGCGGCAGGGCGGCGAGCAGGGTATCGTCGGCGTTGTTGCCCAGGTAGCTGGCGACGCTCTTGGCGCCCGCCACCATGTTGCGATGCGAAAGCACGACGCCCTTGGGCTTGCCGGTGCTGCCGGAGGTGTAGAGGATCGACAGCAGGTCGGTGTCGATGACCCGATGGCCGCCGCTCGCGCTGGCGATCAGCTCGGCCCAGTCGGTGATGCGCTGGGCGGGGAGGTCGATCGGCTTGGCCAGCGGCCTGGTGAGGACGATATGGCGCAGGTCGTGGCAGTGGGCCAGGGCTTCGGCGATGAAGGGCAGGCGTTCGGGGGATGTGACCAGCACCCGTGCGTTGCAGTCGCGCAGGATGTGGGCGATCTGCTCGGGCTTCAGGATCGGATTGACCGGGACGAAGGCGCCCCCGGCCCGGGCTGCGCCAAAGCACGCCACGACGGTCTCGAAGCGCTTGTCGAGAAACACGCCGACGCGCTCGCCCCGGTCAAGCCCGAGGCGGACGAGGCCACCGGCAAACCGGCCCACCTGTTCGTCCAGGCCTGCGTAGCTGAGGGTCGATGTGCCGGCGGTGAGGGCCGGGCTGTCTGGGGCACGCTCGGCGGATGCCGTGATGAGTTCGTGCAGAAGCGAGGTGTTGGGCATCGATCTTGAAGCGGTTATGGGGTCTGGCCAGCCGGAATCCTGCGCCAGCCCGGTGAATGCACTGTTTTTGACAGCCCCGGAGGGGTGGCGCACGACGTAGATCACGGTTCAGAATGCGACCTTGTCGCTTATAATGATAAAGGCTTGTGCTTGCAAGGTCGCAAGGCGCGGTATCAGGTTTTGCGGTGGGTTTTTCGGACTGGAGTGACTTTTGGATACGAAGAAGGAAGTGCTGTCGATTCTCGACGAGGTTCTGAGCCTGGGCGGCGCTGCGGCTCAGTTTGATCTCGACACGCCTCTGCTGGGTGCGCTGCCGGATCTGGATTCGATGGCGGTGGTCGGCCTGATCAACTTCATCGAAGAGCATTTCGGTTTTGTGATCGAGGATGACGAAATCGATGGTTCCACCTTCGCTTCCGTGGGCTCTCTGGTCGAGTTCGTGGATGGAAAGCTGGCAGCCCAGGCTTGATCTGCCGGGCTCCGCGTCGAAGACGCCCTGAACCAAAAAACGCCGGGTCAAGCCCGGCGTTTTGTTTTTGGAGCCGCGCAGCGCTCGCCGCACGGATTGGCCCGGATCAGTTGCTGACGCTCTGGCGAAGGCGCTTGAGCTCCGGCACGCACGAGCCACAGTTGGTGCCGCACCTGGTGCGAGCCTGAAGGCCGTCGAGGGATTCGCCCGCCCGGAAGGCGGCGAGGATGTCGTCTTCGGCCACGTCAAAGCAGTTGCAGATCACCTTGCCCCGGGCTGCCTGGCCGGCAGGCGGCTGGGTGAGCGGGGCGAGCAGCCACTGGCGCACGGCAGCAGCGGAGTGCCCCTGCACCATCATGTCGGCGAGCCAGTCGGCGGCCTTGGTCTCGCCAGCGAGGCGCACCGCGGTGAGTGAATCGCCTTCGACGAGGGCGCGCTTGGCCACGTCCTTGCGGCTATCCTGGTACGAGAGCACACGGGTTGGGTCGTCGAGGGCGATTTCCCGGTCGAGGGCCTCGATGAGTTCGGGCGACAGTTCTTCACCACGGGCCTTGAGCACGACCACCGGCGAGTTGCGGCCGGAAAGGGTGAGGCTGGCATAGGGGAAGTGTGGCAGCCACTGGCGCAGGCGGTCCATCACCGCCAGCGGGTTGGGCTGGAGCTTGCCCTCGGCGTCGGCCTCGCTGCGGCGCATCACCACCAGCGACTTGCCGGCGGTGTACTTTTCCACCTGCACGGCAGCGTGCTTGAGTTCGGGCTGTTTTGAGGTCGGATCGAAGTCGGAGGGCATCAGCACGTTCACGCCCTGGCTGCCCATGGTGTTGCCGCCCCAGTGCATCGGCACGAAGCATTGCCCCGGGCGCACCGTGGCGGATTGCAGCACCTTCAGCACAACATCACCACGCCGGCTCTTCACCTTGACCAGATCGCCATCGGCCAGCCGGCGGCGTTCCATGTCGTCCTGGTGCATGTGGAGCAGGGGTTCGGATTCGTGGCTGTAGAGGCGGGCGACGAGGCCGGTGCGACTCATGCCGTGCCACTGGTCGCGCAGGCGCCCGGTGTTGAGGTGGAGCGGATAGCGCGCCGACGGGGATTCGGCGGTGATGCGGTGTTCGGTGGCCACGAAGCGGGCGCGGCCAGTCGGCGTGGGATACACGCCGTCTTCGTAGAGCCTCACCTTGCCGGCACTGGCGCCTTCCGGGAAGGGCCACTGCTGCGGGCCGGCCTGCTCCAGCATGGCGTAGCTCATGCCGGTGATGTCGAGGTCGCGGCCTCGGGTGGATTCCCGGTGCTCGTTCCAGATTTCTTCGGGGCTGGTGTAAGGGAACATGCGCTCGGCGAGTGCTCCCTTGCCCAGGCGAGTGCCCAGACGCCGGGCGAAATCCACCACGATCGCCCAATCGTGGCGTGCTTCACCCGGCGCGGACACGGCGGCCCGGACGCGCGTGATGGCGCGTTCCGAGTTGGTGACGGTGCCTTCCTTCTCGCCCCAGGTGGTGGCGGGCAGGATGAGATCGGCGTAGGTGCAGGTTTCGGTGTGGCCGAAGGCTTCCTGCACGATGACGAATTCGGCGGTCTTCAGGGCCTCGTGGATCAAAGCCTGATCCGGCATCGATTGAGCCGGATTGGTGCAGGCGATCCACACGGCCTTCACTTCGCCCGACTTGAGCGCCTTGAAGAGTTCGACGGCGCTTTTGCCCGGCGTGGCAGGCACGCTGTCCACGCCCCACAGGGCGGCGACTTCGGCGCGGTGGGCCGGGTTGGCCATGTCCCGGTGGGCCGAGAGCAGGTTGGCGAGTCCGCCCACCTCGCGCCCGCCCATGGCATTGGGCTGGCCGGTGAGCGAGAACGGCCCGGCGCCGGGGCGGCCGATCTGGCCGGTAGCCAGGTGCAGGTTGATGAGCGCCGAGTTGTTGTGGGTGCCGAACGAGAACTGGTTGAGCCCCTGGCAGTACATCGACATCGTCGCTTTCGACGTCGCGAAGATCTGAGCGGCCTGTTCGATGGCGTTCTTGTCGAGCCCGCAGATCGACGCGGCCATGGCGGGCGTGTATTCGTGAACGATCTTTTTCAGGGCGTCGAAGCCTTCGGTGTGGGCGTCGATGTAGTCGCGGTTCACCCAGCCTTCCCAAAGCATCACGTGGAGCATCGCGTTGTAGAGGGCGATGTCGGTGCCGGGGATGAGGGGCAGGTGCAGGTCGGCCGCTTCGGCGGTGTCGGTGAGGCGGGGGTCGATCACCACCAGCTTCATGTCCGGGTTGGCTTTTCGCGCATCCTCGACACGCCGGAAGGCGATCGGGTGGGCGAAGGCGGTGTTGCTGCCGGAAATGAACAGGGCCTGGGTGTGGCGGATGTCTTCGTAGCTGCAGGGCGGCGCGTCGGCGCCCAGGCTCAGCTTGTAGCCGGCCACGGCGCTGGACATGCACAGGCGCGAATTGGTGTCGAGGTTGTTGCTGCCGATGAGGCCCTTCATCAGCTTGTTAAAGACGTAGTAGTCCTCGGTGAGCAGCTGGCCGGCGCCGTAGATCGCCACGGCGTCGGGGCCGTGCTCGGCGATGATCGCGGCGAATTTATCGGCGGCGGTGTCGAGGGCGGCGTCCCAGCTCACCCGGGTGCGGGCCTCGGAGCGGCTGGCGCGCAGTTCGGGGTGGAGGGCGCGGGCGGCGAGGGTTTCGGGAGAGGCCGAAAGATGCAGGGTCGAGCCCTTGGTGCACAGCCGGCCGAAGTTGGCCGGGTGATCCGGGTCGCCCCGGACGCCGGTGATGCGGCCGGCTTCGTGTTCGATGACAACACCGCAGCCGACGCCGCAGTAACAGCAGGTGGATTTCGTTTCGGCCATGAATGCTCCTTTGATGCATGTCACAAGCAAACCATGTGCCATGCCTCGGAGCCTTGTTTTCCGCCCATCCTGGCGGATTCTGGCACCAGGATGGGGAATCGGTGAGCCAGACCGGTGCGTCGCTCAGTTTTCCTTCTTCTTGCCTGCACCAGCTTTGGGCGTGCCGGCTGCTGCTTTCTTCGATCTGGGCTTTGCTGCCGCCGGCGCTGCGACGGATCGTGAGGTGGCAGGGGCTGCGGCGGCTCGATTGGGGGTGTGGAGGATGTCGATCAGCGTTTCGAGCTGTTGGGCGCGATCGGCGTCGCCCGGAGTGCCGCGGCACCTGAGCAGCGCGCCGAGGATGCGGATCTGGGCGGTGACGGACTCGAGCTCCCGGAGCGTGACGGTGACGTCCTTCATGGCGTCGCGATAGTGGCCCGCCAGCATATCGGCTGTGCCGTCCCCCGTGTGCAGCCAGCAGGCAAGCTGGGCATCGGCCGACATGACGGCATCGAAGAAGTCGAAGGTGCGTTCGAAGCGCGCGTGAGCGGCGCCCTGGCAGGCCCGGGATGCGGTCTCGTAGTCGGTCCGGGTGTGGAGCAGGGCGTCCAGTTGCAGTCGGTTGAGATAGTTGTAGGGGTTCCAGTCGGGCGATCCGTCAGGGCTGCCCTCGCAGTGGGCGTAAGCATCGCGGGCTTCGGCCAGCAGCGGCGCGACCGCTTCCTTCCAGGGCTTGCCGCTGCGGACGAGGACGATGGCCTTGCGTTTGAGCGCGCTGCCGAGGATCGCCAGCCGTTCGGGGTTGCCGCTTGCGCTGCCGGCAGCTGTGGCGTCCGGGCGCTCGGTTGACAGGGCGATGAGGAAGCGCAGGCGGGTCAGGGCGCTGTCGGCCAGTGCCTGGGCGGCGTCCAGGTTTGCAGGATCGGCGCTGAGGCGTTCGGCTTGCCGGGCCTCCAGGTTGGCGAGTTGCTCGATGGCCGAGAGGGGCACGAGGCCGCGGGATGAATCGTCGCTGATGGCCCGCAGCCAGGCCTTGCGGGCCTCGTCGAAGCCATCGCGACCGAACTCGGCATGGAGGCGGGCGAGGGATTGCTGCACTTCCGGCAGGTTGATCCAGCGCTCGGGCACATGGCGCAGGCGGGTCTTGATGCGCTGGGCGATCTGCTTGAAGCCGCTATCCTTGCCGGCGGACTGGAGCATCTGGCTGGCGTCGGGCAGGCGGGATTCGATGCGCCGCTGCTCGATCCAGTCGATGAGCTCGTTGGGCGCGCGCATGGGGGCGTCGTCGCTGGCCGGGTTGCGCCGGACCTTGAGCTGGAAGGCCGGATCGCCATAGGCCTGATACGCGCCCCAGGTGTTGTGGTCGGGGAAGGCTTCGAAGGTGGTCGCGCGGGCCACAGTGATGGCCTCGCCGAAGCTGGCGTTGCGCTGGGTCATCTGCTCGAAGAAGGTTTCGATGAAGGTGCGGGCCGCGCCGTCGTGCACCTCCCAGCCGGCGGCCACCACGCAGCGCACGCCCATGTCGATGAGCTCCCGGGCGAGGCTGGCGGCGAGCCGGCTGCTGCCGGTGCCGATCTTGCCCAGGTGGCAGCAGTTGAGGAAGACGAGATCCGGCACGTTTTCCATCTGGCCGATCTCGGCGGCGGTGAGGAGCAGGCCGTTGGAGAGCACCACGCCGCTGCGGCAGGTGCCGTCTGCCGCCCGCTTGCCGTGGATGCCGTGGGCCGAGACCATCAGCAGGCGGTAGGGCCTGGCGTAGAGGCGGGTGAAGACGTCGGCGGCCTGGGCGTCGGGCGGGACGAAGGTCACTTCGTAGCCGACCTCGGAGAGCACCCGCGTGACGGTGCTGCCTTCGGCCGCAGCGCCGGGCAGGGCGTCGAGGCAGTCGGGCTCGGGCTGGCCGTCGGCGCCGATGCGCGGCTTCCAGCCGGGGCCGCCAAACTGGGCGTGGAAGCCCTCGGTGGAGGGCTCGGCGATCACGCAGGCGGAGAGGCTGTCGGTGCGCACCACCTGACGGCGGAAGCGGCTGGTTATGAACTGGCGCACCACGCGGGTGTGCAGCACCATCGGCCGGCCGTCCACCTCGAGCATTTCCCAGGGCAGGTTGGCGGTGGTCTCATCCACCATCAGCAGCAGGTTGTTGGCCTGGCGGGCGGCGGCCTTGAAATCCAGCGGAACCAGGAGCTGGAACAGGGTGGTGCCGAAGCCGGAATCCTTGGCGTAGAGGGTGGGGTTGCGGCTCTTAAGGCGGTCGTCGCAGAGCTTTTCGACGAGGCCCGGCTGGCGGATCTGGACGATGCTCTCGGCGCGGGCCTTGTCGCCCATGTAGATGAACTTGAGCCGGCTGGCGTAGCGGATCGTCGGGGCGCTTTCGAGCCAGAAGGGCGTCGGCAGGCTGCCGTCGCTCACCTTGTCGGCGCAGCCGTAGATGCGCAGCAGCTGGCGCAGGTTCTCGGGCGGGATGGGGGGCTGGAAGCGCGGCGTGGTGGCGTCGGCCGGAAAGTCGGTGTCCTCGCGGTCGGCGTCGCACACCACGAGGCGCGGCCAGTAATCCGAGAAGGGCGACACGCTGAGGCGCTGGCGCACGCCTTCGCCGATGAACAGCTCGTCGGCGGTTTCGAGCTGGAAGTTCATCTGCTTGAGCTCGCTCGCGAGGGTCGAGCCCAGCTGGCTTACCGCGTGGGCGGCGGAGATCGCGCTGTCGTGGAAGACCTCGATGAACTGCAGCTCGGACACCAGCGCGCGGCGGGCGTTGGTGTTCTGGGCCGAACCGCCTTCGCCGGTGGCGAAATCCCGGTTGGCCATCAGCACGCCCAGCGCCACGGCCTTCACCGATTCGGCCACGTCGAGTTGCAGCGCCGAATTGGTGCCGATGAGCAGCGAGGCGAGCTTGAGGTGGAGGGTGTCGCCGTCGGGGCTGTCGGCGGTGCTGCCGGCCTGCTCCTCGCCGTAGCGGTCGGCGGCGTGGAGGAGGTAGCGCAGCACGCCGCCGCGCACGGCCTCGCTGACGCCGTCGGCGGTGAGCTTGCCCATCTCGCCCAGGCCCACCACCACCGCGCCGCGGCCGGTGTGGCGCTGGCGCTCGGCCAGGTTGCGGGGCATCAGCACGATGGAGGCGTTTCCGATCTCGCCGGTGTGGATGCCCAGGCGCTGGCGCTGGCTGAGGGCGCCACGGACGAGGTAGCGGTCGATCACGCCTTCGGCGGCGGCGATTGGGTCGCCCCGGTAGTGGCCGCAGAGCACCGGGATATGCACGAAGCGCAGGTCCATCGCGGTGACCGAAACCTTCAGGCTGCGGTTGCGGCTGCGCGGCGCCACCGGGCGCAGGCGGCCGCCGAGCAGGCGGGCGGTGGCTTCGGGTTGGGACGGGAAGCCCGCCGGCGGGCCGGCCCGGTATTCGCGCACCACGGCGGCGTCGCCCCCGCGGCTCACCGGCAGGGGGCCGAGCTTGCGCGGGGCACCCCGCTCGAGGAGGGTCTCGATCTCGTCGAAATAGGCTTCGGTGCTGGTGAGCCCCATGTGGTCGACGGGCATGAGCCACTTGCGGTCGTTGGGCAGGCCCGGCAGGTGGCCCGAGGCCCAGGTGACCGAGCCGTCACCCTCGGGCGTGCCGCGCAGCACGATGCTGCCGCCGCCCTGCTGCTCGACGATCCCGCAGGGGGTGTTGTCGCTCTGGCCGAAGACGTAGGCGATCCGCTCGGGGGCCTTGGCCACCCAGCTGGTGTCGGCCACCGCTTTCCAAAAATCGGCGGCCTGAGTGAGCACCTTGGCCGAAGGCCTGCCGCCCAGCGTGCGACCAAACCAGAAATCGTTGTTGTTGGCAGCGAGGGCTTCCCAGGTTTCCGGGCGGTAGTAGTCACGCACGGCGGTGTTGCCGGTGTCGAGGAAGCCCGGGGCCGGCAGCAGATGCACTGCGCCGGGAAAACCCGCGACGATGTCGAGGATCTGCTGCATCTTGTGGCGGAAGTCCATCCGTGCCAGCAGGCGGATGGTGTCGGACTGGCCGAGCAGCGTGTCGACGAACAGGTGCGAGCCGTGGTGGGGAGTGCCGAGCATCACCAGCCGGCCCTCGGGCCGCGCGATGATGGCATCCCACAGGGCCGGCTTGTGGGCGATGGCGGCACGCACCACCAGGCCGCCCATGCTGTGGGCGAGGATGCGTACCGGGGTGTCGGGGTGCTTGTCGAGGAGATCGCTCAGCCGGCCGGCCAGTTGCTCGCCGAGCTTGGCGATGGGCTGGCGCCAGTCGTAGTCGAAGAGTTCGATCTGATGGGTCTTGCCGAGCTGCTTGACGAGCTTGCCGTAGGCCATGCCCACCAGCCCGGCTTCGGCCACCCTGGCCTTGCTGTCGATGGCGATGCGGCTGAGGGCGCCGCGGGCAAGGCCGAGGGGATCGAGCCAGACGCGGTTGCCGTCGGCGTCGAGGTTGCTGCCCATGATGCCCGGCAGGAAGACGAGGATGGGCGCACGGGTGTCGCCGCGGGATTTTGGGGCCGCCGGGGGCGCCACCCGGTCGTCGCGATCGATTTCCGGCTGGGCGCGGGTGGCCCATTCGGGCAATTCGGTGGGTTGGTCAGCGGTCAGCCAGCGGTGCACGGCAGAGGGCAGCGGGCGGCCGTCGGCGGTGGCGGTGTCGTCGCGGAAGTAGCGGAAGTGATTGACGTTCTCGCCCTGGACGAGGATCGCCCGGGCCTGTGCCTGGTAGGCCAGACCGCCGTACATCGAGGCGGTGTCCACCACCAGGTCGTTGTTGGCCTTATCGAAGAACATCCAGTCGGTGAACATCGTGCCGAGGCGCTTGGCGAGGCCGCCGCCCTCGATGTCGCCGGCGATGATGGCCATGCGGGTGTCGGGGCGATGGGGGACAGACGCCAGCAGCATGCCCATGGCGGCGTCGGGGAGCATGGCCTCGATGCCGGGCAGGAGCCGCGGGTCGAGGCGCCGGTTGGCGATCTCGATGACGATGCGGGTGAGCACCGCGACGCCCTTGTCGGTGGCGGCCTTCGCCTTGGCCCCGGCGATGGGGCCGGAGGCGGCGCCGATGGCAGCGCCGGCCGCCCAGCCACCCGCCTTGCGGATGAGGTTGAGGAGGCCGGAGAGAAAGACTTCCAGATTGTCGGTGAGCAGCGCCGTGCCCCGGGCCGGGCAGGCGACGCGCACGTAGCGGCCGATCTGGAAGCGCTTGGTGCGCAGCAGCTGGATGAGTTCGCCGAGCTTGGCCTGCTCCTGCTCGATGAAGCGCTCCAGATCGGCCTTGGCCGTGGGGTCGAGGCTGTCGTCCTGGCGGGGCGCCGGGCGGTATTCGCGGATCAGGGCGTTGAGGGTGTCGGCGTTGTCGGGGCTGGCGTCGATGCACAGCAGATCACCGACGAGCCCGCCGCGGGAGTGGGTGACGATGCTGAACTTTGCATTGACCGGTAGCACCCGGGCCAGGGCCAGGGCGTTGTCGATGGGGCTCTCGGAGAAGGTGTGGTGTTCGAAGCCGAACAGGCCGCCCTCAAACTGGCCCACCAGCTTCTGCCAGCTCTGGCTGCCGGGTAGCTGTCCGAAGCCGCCCAGGGTGTGGGAGCCGGTGCCGTGGATGAAGATCAGGCCAGGCTGCTCCGTGAGCGCCAGGACGGCTGGTGCCTTGTCCGCCAGCGGCGTTTCGGCGTCGATGGCGCCGCCGTCCCAGGGGTAGAGGCCGGGGGCCTTGCGGCCGCGAACTTCGATGGCCCACACGATGGCCTTGGCCCCGGCATAGGTGCCACCGGCGACGACGAGGTCTTCGACCACCGTGCCGGTGAGATCCGCGAGCCTGGCGTGGGCGGCCTTGGTGATCGCGTCCTCTTGTACGACGAGGGCGGAGAGTCGGCGCCACACCCATTCGCCGATGCCCCGGCTCCGGGCGTCCCGGGGGCGCAGGGCGGTGAGGTCGAGGGTGTTGTCGTCGCCGCGCAGCTCGGGGCGGGTGACGGCCAGGTTGGCGAGGCGTTCGGCCAGCGTGTCGGCGCGGATGAAGACCGTGGTGCCGTCGTCGGCCTCGAGGGCCAGCAGGCGGGTGTCGGGCGGTACTTCCACCTGGCGGCTGTCGTCGCCCCGGGAGCGGGGGCCGATCTCCCAGCTCTCCGCCACGATCACCGTGGACAGCAGCGGGTCGAGGAGGTCGCCGCTGTCGCCCCGGCTGCCCGCCTGGGCAAGGGCTGCGAGGCGTGCCGGCTTGCGGCTGGCGTCGGTTTCGGGGGCAGCAACGAGGCGCAGGGTGGGCAGGGCCGGGGTATTCACAACGGGACTCCAGATCGGGGGCCGATTGGCAAACCGGCCCGCGAACGGCGGGCCGGGGTTGGGTGGGGGTTACGTGAGGCTGGGCTCAGGAAAAGACCTTCCAGGCCTTGGCGGTGCGGCTGCCAAACAGTTGCGGGTTCTGGGGCAGCTGGTTGGTGGGCAGGTAGGTGGGGCTGATGGCCTTGAACCAGTTCGCGTAGCTGGCGGTGGCCGGCAGGGCGGCCAGGGCCTTGAGGGCGTAGTAGGTGAAGGCGCCGTTGGGGCGGCCCTTGAAGCTGGTGTCCCAGCTGAACTGGGTGTCGGTGCAGCCGGCCATCAGCAGGTCGCCGCCGCTGCGCGACAGGCCGCTGAGGCTGGGCAGGCTGATGGCGCGGCCGGCGGGCGGCAGGTCCTCGGGTTTCATCCAGACGCTGGGCGGCAGGAAGCGGGCGCGGGGCATGCCGGGGTAGAGGTCGCTGTCGTCACCGCGGGTGACGCTGCCGGAGTGGCAGCTGTCGGAGATCAGCAGCACGCGCACGCCGGGGGCGTGGTTGCCGAAGATCACGGCGATCTCGTCGTCGAGCAGCACCTTGCCCGAGCCGATGTCCCACGGGCACAGGGCTTCGTCGCGGCCGTCGGGTTCATCGCCGTTCTTGTCGGGCACCCAGGTGCCGTGGCCGGAGTAGGTGATGACCACCGTGTCGCCCTTGGCGGCACCGGAGATGAGGCTGCTCATCGCGCTGACCATGGCGGCCTTGGTGGCCTGGGCGTCGATCAGCGTGGTGACGGTGAAGCCACGGCCGGTGAGGGCGGCGGCCCAGTCTCTGGCGTCATTGACGCAGCCGTTGAGGTCGTTCTGGGTGCCGGGATAATCATTGATGCCGATGCACAGTGCCTTCTTGGTCATGGTCGATCTCCTTCCGGGGAATGGGCCGTCCGCGCGGGAGCGGCCCGGGAAATGACAAACGCTCTGAGCTCAGTTAAGCAGAGCTGCATGAAAGATCAATGGCTATCCGATGAAGGGTTGACGTAGGGACAGAAAACCTTTGTGCCCTTACTGCCGGGGCACGGCGGCGAGGGCCTGCAAGGCGCTGACCTGGTCGAGAACGGGCTGTGGAACGGGGATATCACCGGCCAGCATGGCCTGGATCAGGGCCGCGTTGGCGGAAACTTCCGGGTTGTCGGGCAGGCCCTCGACCGGCGGTGCGCCCCCTTCCTCGGCCGGAAAGGCGATGCTCGCAACGCCGTTGGCAAACGCTTCGAGCTGGGGCCGGCGGCGGGGGTTGGCGAAGGCTTCGCCCTCGGTGCCGCGCAGCAGCATGCCGGTGCCGCCCTGGGCCACCAGGTGGGCGTGCATCCGTTCGAGGTATTCGGGGTGGGTCACCGAGACCACCCGCACGCTGTGGCCGGGGGCAGGGTCGAGGAGCTTGGCGAGGGTGTGGGCGCTGTTGCGCACGCCCAGGCGCACCCGGGTGGCGAGGATCGGTTCGAGCCCCGGGGCGAGCACGTCGAGGGGCAGGCAGGCCAGGCGGCGCTCCGCAAGCTGGGTTTCGGCCTCGGTGATGCTGGCGGCGGGCTGGATGCCGAGGGCGTCGAGGAGCGCGAAGGGGCTGACCCGGCTTTCAAAGTCGTGACGGCCCTGGATCAGCACCGGCACGCCGGCGCGGGCCAGCAGCAGGGCCACCAGCGGCATCAGGTTGGCCTGGCGGCGGGCGCCGTTGTAGGTGGGCAGCACCACCAGCCGGGGGCCGGCCGGCACGGCGACGCGGGCGGTGCGAGCGTCGAGGGCGCGCTGGAAGCCGAGCAGTTCGTCCTGGGATTCGGCCTTGATGCGCATCGACAGGATGATGGCGCCCAGCTCGAGATCAGGCACACGGCCGTCCATCATGTCGCCGAAGAGGGATTCGGCCTGTTCGGTGTTGAGGGGCTTGGAGCCTTTCGGCCCGCGGCCGATCTCCTTGATGAAGGGGGCGTAGGACATGGCAGGAATCAGGTGCAGTGGGATGATCCGCCGAGTGTAGCGGAAGGCCCGGGCGAGGGGACGCGCGTAAGGCTTACTTTCCGTCACCCTTTTCATTGCGCTGGCGGGGAGCTATCTTGCCTTGAGGCCGCCGCGTGATGCCGGGCGGTTTCCAATTCCCAGAAATCACCGCCGGAAGGAGCAGGCCCATGCCACCCGTTGCTGCCACAACCCAGATCGGGACGACTTATCTTGACGTGAATGGCCTGGCCTATCCGCTGATGGCCTGTGTGCTGCCGGACATCAGCTGGGATGTGATCCCGCTGCCGGCACAGGACGGCGGGCGCCGGCTCAGGCAGGTTCGCTTCGGGCAGCTGACGGTGCGCTTCACGCCGCCGTCGATGGCGCCGCTGGCGGGCTGGCTGGAAGGGTTGACGAGCGGCCGGGTCGATCCGGTCGATCTGGGCGTGCTACACACCGACGGGAACGGCAAGGTGCGCCACCATCTCGTTCTGAAGGGCTGCATCCTCACCGAGCTGCGCCTTCCCGAGTGCTCGGCGGCGGGCAAGGAGATCTACGCGATCGAGGCGGTGTTCGAACCGGAGCGCGTGGAGGCCGGGCCGCTTGGCGGGGCGGTGAAGTCGGCCGCACCGGGACGCGCCAAGAAGTGGCTGGCGTCGAACTTCGTGGTCACGGTGCCGGGCCTGCCGAGCGGGCGGATCAGCCGGATCGGCGCGGTCACGCTCTCGCGCAGCCTGGTGCAGGAGGACGACCGGTTTGGCGGGCGGCTGCTGGTGGGCGCCCTGGGCTTCTCGCCGCTGGCCCTGACCGTGACCGGCCAGGATTGCGCCCAGTGGCGCGACGCGGTGCTGAAGCTGACCGCCAGCGGGGCGCACGGCGATCTGGTGGCGATCGGCGTGGAGCTGCGCGACACCACCCTCAAGACGGTGCTGGCGAACCTGAGCTTCCAGACCATCGGCCTCTCGGGGTTCAGTTTCGATCCGAGCGGCGGCAGCAGCGGCGCCGTGACGGCGATCGCCCGATTCGAGCTGGAGACGCTGAAGTTCCAGGTGAACTGATGGTCAGGCCGGCGGCCTGCCGGTTTCCCTACTTCCCTTGCCTGGGGCGGGCCGCTAACCTCTCGCTTTTTTGAGCGCGGGAGCAGGGCATGAAAATCGGGTTCGTCGGTCTGGGCATCATGGGGCGTCCGATGGCGCTCAACATTCTGAAGGGCGGGTTCGATCTGACCGTCTGGGCGCGCCGGGCCGAATCCATGGCCCCGCTGCTGGAGGCCGGCGCGAAGGGCGCGGCCAGCCCGGCCGAGGTGGCCGCGGCCTGTGACATCGTGGTGTCGATGGTTTCCGACGCGCCGGATGTGGAGGCGGTGGCCCTCGGCGCTGGTGGCGTGGCCGAAGGCGCGAAGCCGGGCCTGATCTACGTCGACATGAGCACCATCGCGCCGGCGGCGGCCCAGTCGATCGCCGCGCGGCTCGCCGAAAAGGGCGTGACCATGCTCGACGCGCCGGTGTCGGGCGGCGAGGTGGGCGCCATCAACGCCGGGCTCACCATCATGGTGGGCGGCGACGAGGCGGCCTTCGAGAAGGCCAAGGCGGTGCTCGCCTGCATGGGCAAGTCGGTCAATCTGATCGGCGGCTCCGGCGCCGGCCAGGTGACCAAGGCCTGTAACCAGATCCTCACCGGCGTGACGGTGATGGCGGTGGCCGAAGCCTTCAACTTTGCCCGCAAGAGCGGCGTGGATGCGGGCAAGGTGCGCGAGGCGCTGCTGGGTGGCTTTGCCTACAGCCGCATCCTCGAGAACCACGGCCAGCGCATGCTCGACCGCAACTTCAAGCCGGGCTTCAAGGCCTGGATGCACCAGAAGGACATGAACATCGTGGTGCAGGAGGCGCATCGCCTGGGCCTGATGCTGCCCACCAGCGCGGCCACGGCGCAGCTCTTCAACGCGATGGTCGGCAGCGGCCTGGGCGAGGAGGATTCCATCGCCGCGCTGAAGCTGCTCGAAGGCATGTCGGGGGGCTGAGATGCGCGTCGGTTTTGTGGGGCTGGGCGTGATGGGCCTGCCGATGGCGGGCCATCTGCTGAGGGCCGGGCACGACGTGGCGGTGTGGGCGCGACGCCCGGAAGCCACCGCTGACATCGCCGCTGCCGGTGCCGCGGTGTGCGCAACCCCGGCCGAGCTGGCCGCCCGCAGCGAGGTGGTGATCTCGATCATCACCGCCAGCGCCGACGTGGAAAACCTGGCCCTCGGCCCGGACGGGCTGATCGGCGGCTTTGCGCCGGGCGGCATCCACGTGGACATGAGCACCATTGCCCCGGCCACGGCCCGCAAGCTGGCTGCGGCCTACGCCGAGCGGGGCATCGGCTGGCTGGATGCGCCGGTTTCCGGCGGCGAGGTGGGCGCGCGGGAGGCGACTCTGGCGATCATGGCGGGCGGCGAGGCGGCGGTGCTGGATAAGGTGCGTCCGCTGTTCGACTGCCTCGGCAAGACGGTGGTGCACATCGGCGAGGCCGGCGCCGGTCAGGTGGCCAAGGCGTGCAACCAGATGATCATGGTGAATGTGATCCAGGCCTCGGCCGAGGCGATGCGGCTGGCGGGCGCCCACGGGCTGGACGCGACCAAGGTGATCGCTGCGCTGGCGGGCGGGTCGGCCGGATCGCGGGTGCTGGATGTAATGGGCGGGCGCATGGCGCGGCGGGATTTCGTTGCCGGCATCCAGTCGCGCCTGCATCACAAGGATTTTGCGATCCTGATGGACGAGGCTCGCCAACTGGGTGCGCCGCTGCCCATCGCGGTGCAGACCTGGCAGCAGCTCAACGCGCTGATGGGGCTGGGCGGTGGCAGGCTGGATACGTCCAGCCTGCTGAGGGTGCTCGAATCGCCGCTGGACGGACTGGAGTGAGGGCTGTGATGGATCGTCGTCGTTTTGTTGTGCTGGCGCTGGCCGGCGCGCTGCTGGGGGGCTGTGCCGGCTCCACCTTCCGGCCCCTCAAGCCCGAGGTTTCGGTGGCGGACATCCGCGGGGAGGGCGGCAACCTGCTGGAGCAGCGCTTCCTGCTGACCCTGCGGGTGACCAACCCCAACCGCTTCGAGATCCCCGTCGAGGGGCTGAGCTTCACGCTTGACGTGGCCGGCGAGCCCTTTGCTCGCGGCGTGGGCAACAAGCCGGTGACGATCCCCGCGCTGGGCGAGGCGCTGGTGGAGGTGAAGGCCACCGCGGGCATCGCCGGGCTGGTGATGCGCCAGTTCAAGAACCTGGGCAAGGGGCTGGACAAGCTGGAATACCGGCTGAAGGGGCGGCTGGTGACGGGCAATTTTGGTGGCTATGACTTCGACCAAAAGGGCGAGCTCGACCCGGCGAAGCTTTTCCGCGACGGGCGGCCTGCCAAGGCGCCTTCCGAGCAGTTCTAGTTTCGATTCCCTGCCGCCGGCCTTTCCGTTTTGGGAGGCCGGCTGGATCTTCTGCATGTCTTCCAGATTGTCCGAATTCCTCGCGGGCTGCCGCGACGAGGCGCCGCTGCAGCTGGGCGTGGTGCCCTTCGGGATGCTCTACGGCATCGGCGCGCTGGCGGCCGGGATGCCGCCCTGGCTGGCCCAGGCGGCGTCGGCGGTGGTGTTTGCCGGGGCGGCCCAGCTGGTCATCGTGCAGATGCTGGCGGCGGGTGCCGGGGCGCTGCCGATCGGGCTCACCGCTGGCCTGCTCAATTTGCGTCACATGCTGTACAGCGTGTCGATGGCCGAGCATGTGCGCCATCTGCCCCGGCGCTGGCGGATGTTGCTGGCCTACCTGCTGACCGACGAGGCCTACGCGGTGGCGATCCTGCGCTACCAGACCAAGCCGCGTCCGCAATCGGGGCCGGATGTGCGCCACTGGTACTTTCTGGGCTGCGGTTTCACCCTGTGGGCCACCTGGCAGCTCTCGACTGCGGCCGGGCTGCTGTTTGGCGCGACGGTGCCGGCGGAGTGGGACATCGACTTTGCGGTGCCGCTCACCTTCATCGCGCTCCTCACCCTGCTGATGCGCGAGCGGGCCGGGCAGGCGGCGGCGCTGGTGGCGGCCGTGGCCGCGCTGGCGCTGGCGGCGCTGCCCTTCCGGCTGGGGCTGGTGGTGGCGATCCTGCTGGGCTTGGTGGCCGGGGTGATGGCCGCGAAGCGGGGCCGGCCATGACGACGGGCGCGCTGGTCGGCCTGCTGGTGACGGTGGGCTTCGTCACCTTTCTGTACCGCTACGCGATGATCGGGCTGTTTGCCGGGCGGCGCCTGCCGGGCTGGCTGCACGCCCTGTGCCGGCACATCGCGCCGGCGAGCTTTGCGGCGCTGACGGCGGGCGAGCTGTTCATCCACCACGGCGAGGTGGTGCTGTCGCTGATGGCGCCCAAGCCCTGGGCGGCGCTGGTGGCCGCGCTGGTGGCGTGGCGCACGGGCAGCGTGCTGGCCACCATCGGGGTGGGGATGGCGGCGCTTTACTGCTTCAAGTGGCTGCTCTGACCGACCGGGCCTGATCAGGCCACGGCGAGGGAAACTTCGCGGGTGGCGCGGCGGGTGCGCAGCAGCCGGGTCATGTCGTCGGCGCTCATGGGGCGGCTGCACAGGTAGCCCTGGTAGGCGTCGCAGCGCCAGCGGCGCAGGAGGGCGAGCTGGGCGTCGGTCTCGACGCCTTCGGCGATCACCTCCAGGCGCAGGGTGTGGGCCATCGCGACGATGGTCTGGGCGATGGCGGCGTCGTCGGCCTTGGTGACGATCTCGTCGATGAAGGAGCGGTCGATCTTCAGCCGGTCGATGGGGAAGCGCTTGAGGTAGGCGAGGCTGGAATAGCCGGTGCCAAAGTCATCCACCGACAGCTGCAGGCCCAGCTTCTTGCACTCGGCGAGCAGGTTGCGGGTGTGCTCGGGGTTGCGCATCACCAGGCTCTCGGTGAGCTCCAGATCCAGGAAGGCGGGGGCGAGGCCGGTTTCGGCGAGGGCCTTGCGGATGGTGTCGAGGAGGCCGGCGTCGTCGAACTGGCGGGCCGAGAGGTTGACGCTGATCGGCACGTGGCTGAGGCCTTCGGACTGCCAGGCCTGGTTCTGCCGGCACGCCTGATGGAGCACCCAGGCGCCGATCGGCACGATCAGGCCGGATTCCTCGGCGATGGGGATGAACACATCCGGCGGGATCATGCTGCCGTCGGGCTGGCGCCAGCGGATGAGGGCTTCCATGCCGATGAGTTCGCCGCTGAGGGTGTCCACCTGGGGCTGGTAGAACAGGGCCAGCTGGTCTTCCTCGACGGCCTGACGCAGGCGGTTTTCCAGGTCGAGGCGTTCGCTGAAGCGTTCGGACAGGCCGTGGTCGAAGAACTGGAAGTTGTTGCGGCCGCGTTCCTTGGCCAGATACATGGCGGCGTCGGCGTGCTTGATGAGGGCCGCGCCGTCGTGGCCGTCGTTGGGGAAGAGGGCGATGCCGATGGAGAGCGAGATGGTGAACTGGCGGCCGTGGAGCTCGAAGGGGCGGGACAGGCTGGCCAGGATGCGCTCCGCCACGTCTTCGGGCATCGAGCCCTTGTCGAGGTTGTCGAGGACGATCACGAACTCGTCGCCACCGGTGCGGGCAACCAGATCGCCGTCGCGCACGCAGCCGCGCAGGCGCTGGGCCACGGCAAGCAGGAGCTCGTCACCGGCGTGGTGGCCGAGGGTGTCGTTCACGTATTTGAAGCGGTCGAGGTCGGTGAACAGCACCGCGGCGCCGCGGCGGCGTTCCCGGGCGGTGTTGATGACCTCGGTGAGGTGGGTGTTGAGCAGGGTGCGGTTGGGCAGGGAGGTGAGGCTGTCGTAGTGGGCCAGGTGGCGGATGCGCCGCTCGGCGTCGTGGCGCTGGGTGACATCCGCGACGATGCCCAGGTAGCCGCGCACGTGGCGGTGGGCGTCGCGCACTTCCGAGATGCTGAGGTTGGCCGGGAAGATGCTGCCGTCGCGGCGCCGCAGGCTGACTTCGTGGGTGGGCCCCATGGCGGCGGCGGAGATCGCGGCGAACCCGCCGGTCTTGTCGGTGAGCGCCCAGCGGGCGATGTCTTCGGGGGTGTGGAAGATGAGCGGGGTCTCGCTGCCGATGAGTTCGTCGGCGCGGTAGCCGAACATCCGCTCGGCCGCGGGGTTGAGGACGCGGATGATGCCGGAGGCGTCGGTATAGACGATGGCGTATTCGGCGCAGTCGAGGATGGCGCGCTGGAGGGTGGTGGTCTCGCGCAGCAGGGCTTCGGAGCGGGCGTGCTTTTCGACTTCGCTCTCGAGCAGGCGGTTGGTGTCGCCAAGGGCCTTGACGTACTGTTCCAGCGAGGCGTTGGCGTCGCCCAGGGCGACGGTCTTTTCGTCCACCTGCCGGCGCACTGCGTCGGCGCGGGTCTGCAGCACATAAATCATCAGCGCCGCCAGGGTTGCCAGGGCGAGGCCCGAGAGCAGCTGGGCGCCCGCGTCCCGGCCGACGACGAGGCTGTCCATTTCATTGTCTGCGGCGGCGATCACCAGCCAGCGGCGATCGGCGAAGGAGACGCTGTCGGCGAAGGAGGTCTTGCCGATGCGGAAGGACGGACTGCGATGGACCGGCAGGTTTGCGCTGGCGTCGGCATCGACGATCTCGAGCTCGAAGGGGCGGGGGCCGTTGGTCGGATAGGTGACCGAAAAAGCTTGTTCGAGCAGGGTGCTCACCGACATCTGGATGAACAGCAGCTCCCGGCCGCCGGCGTGGGTACGGTCGCCGGGGATCGGGCTGAGGATGAGTACCGAGGTTTGCTGGGGGCCACCGATGGCGGGCAGGGCGAAGGGGATGGTGGCGCTGATGGCCTCGGTGTGCTCGGCGGCCACGGCGGCGGCGAGGAGGGCATCGGGAATGGCGGATCTGCTCGCGGTTGCTGGCGGACTGCTGTCTGCGGCGTCGCGGGTGGTGCTGGCGGTGATCGCGGCCTTGCCGTCATCCACATGGACGATGCCGATCCGCAGGATCTCGGGGTTGTGGGTGAAGACCGGGGTGACCATGCGCCCGAGCTGGGCGCGGCTGCTATGGGGGGCGATGGCCAGCTGGCCGCTCAGGATGTCGGCCTGGCGCAGGAGGCTGTCGGTGCGCTCGCGCAGGTGGATGACCTGTTCCTGAGCGAGCAGGTGCAGACGTTCCCGGGTGGCGGTGGCCTCCTCGAGCAGCGCGGTGCGATAGTTGTCCACGGTGAGGGCCAGCACAACCGCGAAGACCAGAAGCGCCAGCCCGTAACGGCGAAGGTGGGCGGCGACCGGTCGGGACGTCGGGCGGGGGGGCATCAGGTCTCCTGTCGGACGTAAAGCGGACTTTGCCGGCTCTCAGGCCGGCTGGTCTTTTACGGACGCCAGTGCTGAATCTTGAGTTCTGGAAGGGCGCGTCAGTCGCCAAAGACGAGCCGCAGCCGCGCTGCCTCGGCGGCTTCGTCCACGTCCACGTCGGCGAAGCGCTGGGCGATGTTCCGGAACTCGTCCTGCAGGGCCAGGAAGGCCTCGATGATGTTCGGGTCGAAGTGGGTGCCGCTACCGGCGCGGAGTTCCTCGACCGCCTCATCGTGACTCACTGCCGCCTTGTAGACACGCTTGCTGATCAGGGCGTCGTAGACGTCGGCTACCGCCATCAGGCGCGCCGAGAGGGGGATGCGTTCGCCGGAGAGGCCCAGCGGATAGCCGCTGCCGTCCCATTTCTCCTGGTGGGAGTAGGCGATCTCCTTGGCGAAGCGCAGGAAGCGGGCGGACACGCCGAACAGGGCTTCGGCCCGGCTGATGGCTTCGCGGCCGAGGGTGGTGTGGGTCTTCATCACCTCGAACTCGGCGGGGGTGAGCGTGCCGGGCTTGAGGAGGATGCGGTCGGGGATGCCGACCTTGCCGATGTCGTGGAGCGGCGCCGACTTGTACATCAGGTCGATGTTCTCGTCGGTGAGCTCGGTGGCGTAGTGGGGGTTGGACTGGAGGTGGCGGGCCAGCAGCCGCAGGTAGGACTGGGTCCGGCGGATGTGGTTGCCGGTCTCGTTGTCGCGTGTTTCGGCCAGGGAGGCCATGGCGACGATGGTGGCGTCCTGGATCAGGGAGAGCTCGCGGGTGCGGCGGGTGACTTCCTGTTCGAGGTAGCTGTTGCGGTCGCGCAGAAAATCGCTGGCGGCCTTGAGGGTGAGGTGGTTGCGGATGCGGGTGAGCACCAGCGGCGGGCTGATGGGCTTGGTGATGTAGTCCACCGCACCGGCGTCGAAGCCGAGCTGCTCGTCCATCTCTTCGTTGCGGATGGTGAGGAAGATCACCGGGATGTTGGCGGTGACCGGATCGTTCATCAGCCGGCTGCACACCTCGTAGCCGTCCAGGTCGGGCATGGTCACGTCGAGGAGGATGAGATCGGGCACCGGCTTGCTGGCGGCCAGCTGCAGCGCGCGGTTGCCGCTGGTGGCGATGCGTGTGCGGAAATCGGCGCGGTGCAGGCAATCGACGATCGGCTCGATCGACTCCGGCGCGTCATCCACGACGAGGATGAGCGGGCGATGGCTGTCGATGGATTGCATCAGGCGTGGTCTCCGGGCATGGCCTTTTCCTCGAGCGTCTCGCTCAGGCTGGCTAACGCCTCATCATAATCGTAGTGCTGGATGGCGTTGGAGATTTGTGCGGTTTTTTCAATCCCAATTCGGGCAACGAGGTCGGGCCGGAGCGCCCGGAAGGTGGCGGGCGCGGTGCCGTCGGCGTCGCGCAGCTGTTGGGCCAGCGTCGTGGCGGCCTCGTGGAAGGCGGCGTCGTCGAGGGTGGCGGTGCCGTCCGCGGTTTCGGGTGGGAGCTGGGTTTCGAGCAGTGTGACCAGGCTCAGCAGCTCGGCCGACAGGGCCGGCAGCTCGGCCAGCGCTTCGCCGGCGCTAGCCCCGCGGCGCAGGGTGGCTTCGAGGTTGCGGGCGGCGTCCCGCAGGGCGTTAGCGCCCAGGTTGGCAGCGGCGCCGCGCAGGGTGTGGGCGATGCGCTCGGCCTCGTGGCGGTTGCCGGCGGCGAGCGCCGCGCCGATCTGGTCGGCGCTGCCGGCGTGGCCCGAGACCAGCCGGCGGAGCAGGCGGATGTACGCGGCGCCGTCCTGATTGACCCGGCGCAGGGCGCCGGCCACGTCGATGCCGGGCAGGTCGGGCAGCCCGGCGACGGGGTCGGGCTTCGGGTGGCCGGCGTGGCTGGCGTGGCGGAGGATCGTCTCGACCAGCCGCTCGGGGACGATGGGCTTGGCCACGTGGTCGCTCATGCCGGCGTCGATGCACTGCTGGCGCTGCTCGGCCATGGCGTGGGCGGTCATCGCGACGATGGGCAGGGCGGCGAAGCGGGCGTCCGCGCGGATCAGCCGGGTGGCCTCGAGGCCGTCCATCTCGGGCATCTGGAGATCCATCAGCACCACGTCGAAGGCATCGGGGCCGGCGGCCCTGAGTGTCTCGACGGCGATGCGGCCGTTGTCGGCCATCTGAACCACGGCGCCATGCTTTTCGAGCAGCACCCGGGCGATGTGCTGGTTGATGTCGTTGTCTTCCACCACCAGCAGGCGCAGGCCGGCCAGCTGCAGGGCGGGGCTGATGACCGGCAGGGCGGCGATGCTGTGGGCGGCGCGCATGCCGAAGGCGCCGACGATGGCGTCGAGCAGGGTCGAGGCGGTGGCGGGCTTGTGCAGGTAGCCATCGATGCCGGCATCGACGCCGCGGCTGACGACGTGGTCGTCGCCGTAGGCGGTGAGCAGGATGATGCTGGGCGGGGCGGTGAGGCTGCGATCTTCCTTGATGCGCCGGGTGGCCTCGATGCCGTCCACCTGGGGCATGCGCAGGTCCATCAGGACCAGCCCGAAGCGGTCGCCGCTGTCGGCCCGGCGCACCGCGGCGATGGCTTCGGCAGCGGACGTGACGGCCTCGCTGCGGAACGGGAAGTTGGCCAGCAGGTGGAGCAGCACGGTGCGGGCCACCGGGTGGTCATCCACCACCAGCACCCGCAGGCCGTCCAGGATGCCGGGCAGCACTTTGGGGGCGCTCTCGCCGGCCAGTTCGAAGCGGGCGTTGAAGCGGAAGGCGCTGCCCTTGCCCCAGGGCTCCCGCAGCTACCCTATCGACATCAATCGTCATCATCCTCATTGACTTC